>JAMOAF010000753.1 GCA_023621895.1 Planctomycetota bacterium | reverse complement strand
CCCGAGGAGTTTTCGAAATGCAGACCAGCCCCGTCGCGGTTCGTTGGTTTCTTGCCGGCTTGTTGGCCGCACTTTTGCCGGTTGGGGCGAAAGCCATTCTCGCCGCCGCACCGAGCAACCCGGTTTCGCTCCAAGCCCTGATCGAAGCCGACTGGGTGCAACAGGACGAACTCTTCACCCCGTCGCCGGCCCGGGGGGCTGCCGGCGCCCCGGCGGGTGTGACCACGGCGGACGACGCCGCCGGCGGGTGCGACGGGGTGAAGAACGGCCGCTGGGGATTTCATACCGCCAGTGGCGAAACCGACCCCTGGTGGCAGGTCGACCTCGGCGGCGAGGCGGCGCTCGACCGGATCGTCGTCTTCAACCGGACCGATGGCAAGACCGCCGCGCGGACGAGGAACCTGCGGGTTTCCGTCGCCCGCGACGGCAAGACGTTCCAGGAAGTCTACGCCCACGGCGGCGAGACGTTCTACGGGGTCAAGGAAGGCAAGCCGCTGGTCGTTGACCTCCGCGGCAAGGGCGTGGCGGCGCGGATCGTCCGCCTGAGCGTGCCGGGCAAGTGCTCGTTCGCGCTGGATGAAGTTGAAGTTTACGGCAGCGACGATCCGCGGAAGAATCTCGCCGTGGGCCGGCCCGCCGATCAGAAAAGCGTCGGTCCCTACTCCTATCCGGGCACGCTGCCCGAAGGCGTTGATCGGGCCGAGCCGCCGCGGCCGGCCGCCGCCGGCTTTACACTCGCCCACACCGGCGGCGTGCTCGATCGTGCAGCGCGGCTTGCCCAGCGTCTGCGGACGGAGGCGTTTGCCGCCAACCTGGCCGAAATGCGAGGCAAGCTCGCCGCGCTCCAATCGGCGCCGAATCCGCCCCTGGAGGCCAGGCGGGAACTCTACTTCAACGCGCGCCGCTTGCTCCGCAAGATCGCCTTTACGAATCCCCTGCTCGACTTCGACAGAATCCTGTTCGTCAAGCGGCACGACTCGGGCGGCGTGTTCCACATGTGCGACCAGTACTATGGATGCAACGGCGTGCCCGGCGGCGGCCTGTTCGTGCTCGACGATCCGTTCGGCGACCGGCCGAGCGTGAGGGACCTGCTTGCCGGCTCGGTCGTCGAGAAAGGCCGCCTGGCCGGCCAGCGGCTCGTAAACGGCGCTTTCCTGTCACCCGAGGTCTCCTTCGACGGTGAGGATATTCTCTTCGCCTTCAGCGAGTGCCGGGCCACGGAGACCTACCAGTGGGGGCCGGACATCAGCTACCACATCTTCCGCGTCGGCGCCGACGGCAGCGGCCTGGTGCAATTGACGGACGGGCCGTGGAACGACTTCGACCCGTGCTTTCTGCCCAATGGCCGGATCGTCTTCGTCTCCGAGCGGCGCGGCGGCTACCTGCGGTGCGGGCGGCACTGCCCAGTCTACACGATGCACTCGATGGAACCCGACGGCAGTGACATCATCTGCCTCAGCTTTCACGAGACGCACGAATGGCATCCGAACGTGAACAACGACGGGATGCTCGTCTACACCCGGTGGGATTACGTCGACCGCGACACGAACATCGCCCATCATGTCTGGACCTGTTACCCCGACGGGCGCGATCCGCGAAGCTTCCACGGCAACTATCCCGACCGGCGCGAGAGCCGGCCCTGGATGGAGATGAACATCCGGGCGATTCCGGGCTCGAACAAGTACGTATTCTCGACCGGGGCCCACCACGGCCACGAGTTCGGCTCGCTCGCGCTGCTCGATCCGAGGCCCGAAGACGACGGCGCGATGTCGCAGCTCGAGCGGCTCACGCCCGAAGTTCCCTTCCCCGAGGCCGAGGCCCGCGACATCCAGGCCCACATGATCTACGGCACGCCCTGGCCGCTCGCCGAGAGCGATTATCTGTGCGTCTACGACGCGGAGGCCAAGAACCGGGGAATCTACTGGATCGACCGCGACGGCAACCGGGAGCTCCTTTACCGCGACGGGTCGATCTCCTGCGCCAGCCCGATCCCGCTGCGGGCGAGGGTCAAGCCGCCGGTGATCCCCTCCGGCACGCTGCAAGCGGCGCGCGACGCGCGGGGACAATCACACGGGGAGATGAAGGCAACCGTCGCGGTAATGAATGTCTACGAAAGCGACTTCACCTGGCCGGAAGGCGCGAAGGTGGCCGCCCTGCGCGTGATCCAAGTCCTCCCGAAGACGACCGCGCCGCCCAACGAGCCGCGGATCGGGATCGCCGATCAGACCAACGCCCGCCTGGTGCTCGGCACCGTGCCGGTCGAGGAGGACGGCAGCGTTTTCTTCGAGGCGCCCGCCGGCAAGGAGATCTACTTCCAGGCGATTGACGGCCGCGGGATGGCCATCCAGTCGATGCGCTCGGGCACCTACCTCCACCCGGGCGAGCGCCTGCAATGCCAGGGCTGCCACGAGCGCAAGCACCGCCCGGCCGTCAAGAGCGATCGGTTGCCCTTGGCGCTTCAGCGTCCCCCGTCGAAGCTCGCGCCCGAGGTGGAGGGCTCGAACCCTTTCAGTTATGTCCGCATGGTGCAGCCGGTCCTGGACCGCAATTGCGTCCAGTGCCACCGGGAGCAGAAGGCCCTCGACCTGGCCGGCGCGCCTGGCGGGAAATACGGCTGGACGAAATCGTATGAGAACCTGGCGGGCAAGTATGGCTTCTACTACCACGTGAGCAACGGCTCGATCAAGGATCCCCTGCACGGCGGGAGCCGGACGATTGCCGGAGAGTTCGGCGCTCGCGCGTCGGCGCTGCTGGAATACCTGGGTGATGGGCACCACGGGGTGAAGCTTGCCGACGAGGACTTCCGCCGGGTGGCGCTCTGGCTCGATTTGAACAGCGAGTTTTACGGGTCGTACGAGAACAACGACGCCCAAGCGCGGGGCGAGATCGTCCTGCCCACCCTGGATTGAACAAGCGGATGCTGAAGGATAACGTGCCGTTGATGAGAGTTCTGCACCGACCGGGGCTGCCGCCGGTACTCTGGCTGGTTCTGGTTGTCACCGCGGCAGCGCTTGCACGGCAAGCGCCGGCCGACGACACTTCATGCCGCATTGGCGCGTCCGCCGGCGCGCGCCGCTATCGCCCCGGTTCGTGGGGAATGGTCGAAGTCATCGCGGCCAATGCGACGGATCAAGCGGCGGAGCTGTTCGCCGTGCTCCATTTCGCCGCCGATCCGACGCTCCAGTTCGGCCGGCGGATTTGCGTGCCCCCCAAGTCGCTGCTCCGATCGACCTGCCCGATTCGCGTGCCGGAAACCCTTGCCGCGGACGCCGGTCACGCGGATATCGTGACGGCCGAGATCGACGAGGGCCAGGGGCGAGAGCGGATGCGGCGCCCGGGGATGCAGGCGATGCTCAATTCGCACCCGATCCTCCTCGATCACGAGACGCCGGCGGTCGGGATGCTTGGCGACTTCGACAGCGGCTATCGTTTTGGAGACGGCAGGCCTTACTTCGCTGGTCCCGAAAGAACCTTTTCAGCCCCCGACGATCCGGCCTACGAGCTGGTGCTTGCGGCCAAGCGCACGCGAGGGTTGTCCCGCCGCGTGAGTGCGTTTGACGCGGGGGAGCCGCCCGCCGATCCGGCGGGCCTGGAGGTGCTCGACGTCCTGGTCTTGAGCACGAATCGCCTGGCGTCGAATCCGAGCGGGGCGGCGCTGGTTCGCGATTGGGTGCTGGCCGGGGGACATCTTTGGATCATGCTCGACGACGTCGAGGAGGAGACGGTCTCCGTAGTCCTGGGCGACGCCTTCACGTCGACCGTTGTCGACCGGGTGGGGCTCACGCGAGTGCGGATCGAAAACGCTCGGCCCGATTGGCAGCGCAGCGAGGCGCCGGAGCTGGAGCTTGAGGAGCCGGTTGCGTTCGCCCGGGTGATCCCCCGCGGCGTGGTCGTCACCGACACGGTCGATGGTTGGCCGGCTGCGTTCCACCAGCCGCTGGGGGCGGGGCGGGTGTTTTTCACGGCGCTCGGGCCGGCCGGCTGGATGCGGCCGACCGCGGCGAACGATCCTAAGCCGAAAACGAAGGGGGATCAGACAGGATTCGTTGCCAGGGATTCCCTGTTGCCGTTTGCCAACGAGTGTATTCTCCGGCGGCCGGCGCCGGGCGTCCCGTCCGCGGCAATGGAGCCCTTCTTGACCAGCCAGATCGGCTACCGGATTCTCAGCCGCGGGGCCGTGGCCGGCGTGCTGGCGGCCTTCTGCGCGGCCGTCCTGGTTGCCGGCCTGGGTTTCTCGCGCGCCGGACGCTTGGAGTGGCTTGTGTGGTTGTCGCCCCTTGCGGCGGCGACAACGAGCCTTGTGTTCCTCGGCGTCGCCGCCAGCGCGAAACGCTCCGTTCCGCCGGCGGTCGCAACGCTGCAAATGGTCGTTCTCGAACCGGGCACGGCCACCGGGCACGTCTCCGGATTGGCCGCCATCTACAATCCGGATGCCTGCGATTCCTCGATGGGCGCCAGTCGCGGCGGCAGGTTTTTCCCCGACATGACGGGGATGAGCGGCCGCCGCCGCCGCATGGTCTGGACCGACGAAGGCGCCTGGCACTGGGAGAATCTGAGCGTGCCGCCGGGCGTCCGGACAGCGCCGCTGGCGATCCCGCTCCCGCTGGAAGAGACCGTCGATTGCCGCGCCCGGTTCGGCCCAAAAGGCCTGGAAGGGACGCTCGGGCCCTTGCCGTTTACGAGCCTGTCCGACGCGGTCATTTCCGTTCCGCGCCAGCCGGCTGCCGCCGTCAGAATCCGCGGCGACGGCTCCTTCACTTCGGAGGCGGGCGATGTCTTGGCCCCGGGTGAATTCATGTCCACGGCCTGGTTGACCGATCTCAAGCAGCGGCGCAGGTCGCTCTACCAGGAGTTGTTTCGCGCTGGCCCAACCCCCTCGCGCCCCCTCCTTTATGCATGGGCCGACGCGGTTGATTCGGGCTTCCTGTTCCCGCAGCGCAACCAATTCGGGTCGGCCCTGATCTCCGTTGCCGTGCGGATGGAAAGGCCGTTGCCGGGCACGCGAATCCTGGTGCCGGCTTCGTTCATTCCGTACCGCTCCGTGACAAGCCCCGACGGCCGCAATCCGTCGGCGTACAACAACACGCGCCACGAGTGGGTGGAGAAGAAAACGGCGCATACCGAGTGGCTCCGGTTTCAACTGCCCGAGGCGGCCTTGCCTCTCCAAGTCGAACAGGCCGCGCTCCGTTTCGAGGTCAAAGCCCCGTCCCGCTCTTTTGAGATCATGGGCTATGCCGAGGGGCGGCTTGCCGCCGTGACCGAGCTTTCGCACCCGATCGGCGCTTACCAGTCGGTGATCGATCGGCCGGAGATGCTGCGGCTCGACGCGGAGGGCGGCTGGTTGATGGCAATCCGCGTCGGCGACGACCAGTCGGCCACGCGGGACATCATGTCCCAAGCGACTTGGACGATCGATTCGCTCCAGTTGGAAATTGTGGGAACGGTCCCCGGAGAGTGAACATGAACGATCCATCACCCGTCGTGACGATCCGCGAGCTGACGAAGGTCTACGGGCGTTTGACAGCGCTCGATCGCCTGTCGCTCGCGCTCGATCGCGGCCGGATTCTCGGGCTGATCGGCCCGAACGGCGCGGGCAAGACGACGGCCATCAAGATTCTCGTCGGCCTGGCTCGGCCAAGCGGCGGCTCGGCGACGATCGCCGGGTGCGACTGCCTCCGGCAGCCGAAGCGGATCAAGCAGCTCGTCGGCTACATGCCGGACACTTTCGGCTCGTACGACAACATGCGCGTTTGGGAATATCTCGACTTCTTCGGCGC
>JAMOAF010000608.1 GCA_023621895.1 Planctomycetota bacterium | reverse complement strand
AGCCAATTCGGCGTGCCGGCGATCGCCTACGGCCCCGGCTCGGAGGATACCTGCCACGGCCCGAATGAATCGGTGTCGGTCGCCCGCGCAAGCCAGGCGATCTACGGCACGGCGGCGATCGCCCACAGCCTCGTGGGGGTGCCCGTCTGCGGCTGGACGCTGGACGAGATCTGACCAATGAACATCCTCGTATTCAACTGCGGCAGCTCGTCGCTCAAGTACCGCCTGATCGCCATGCCCGGCGAAAAACAGCTTTCCGGCGGCGAGGCCCAGCGGATCGGCCCGCCGACCGCCAAGCCGTCGTGCCTAGTGCTCCAGCGAGATCACCAGCAGCCGGAAACCCGCAACATCCCCATGCGCGACCACGCCGAGGCGCTCGAGCAGGTGGTGCGCGTCTTGCGCGAGACCCCCGGCGCGATGCCCGAGGTCATCGGGCACCGGCTGGTCAACGGCGGCCCGACGGTCACGGATCACTCGTGGATCAACGACTCCGTGCTGGCCGAGCTGATCGCCTGCCAGGACTTGGCGCCGATCCACAATCCACCCGCGATCGCCACGATCCAAGCCTGCCGCGAGATGTTCCCCGGCTTGCGCCAGGTGGTCGTCTCCGACACGGCGTATCACCGCACCATCCCGCTTTACGCTCGGACCTACGCGCTTCCCCAGGCCGTCAGCCGCAAAATGGGAATCCGCAAGTACGGCTACCACGGGATCAGCCACCAATACGTCGTCACCGAGACGGCGCGGCTGATGGACATCCCGCTCGATCGTTTCCATGCCGTGAGCTGCCACCTCGGCAGCGGCGGCGCCAGCCTGTGCGCGGTGGTCAACGGCCGGTCGGTGGACAACACGATGGGCTACTCGCCGCTACAGGGCCTCGTCATGAGCACGCGCTGCGGCGACCTGGACCCCGGGATCACCCTGCGCCTGCTGGCGGACACCCTGGGCGACCGGGGCGCCGTCGAATCGCGGCTGAACAACAAGAGCGGCGTGCTCGGGCTTTCCGGCCGGTCGGCCGACATCCGTGACGCCATTGAGTCCGCCAGCGGCGATTCGCAAAGCGGCCGCGACCACCTGACGGCCCAGGTCTATCTCTGGCGGCTGAAGAAATATCTGGGGGCGTACCTGGCGCTGGTGGGCCGCGCCCATGCCGTGATCTTCACCGACACGATCGGGGAGACGGTGCCGCAAGTCCGCGAAGCCGTCTGCTCGGGCATGGACCTGTTCGGCATCGCCCTCGATCCCCAGCGCAACGCGTCGGCCCATCCGCTGCCGGTCGACGTGGCCACGCCGCGGAGCCCCGTCCGCGTCTGGGCCGTCCGGACCAATGAAGAAATCTCCATCGCCCGCTCGGTGTACCAAGTCTCATGCGAATCCTGACCATCAACCCCACGCTCCGCAGCCTGACTGCCAGCGCATTTCGAGACGGAAATGACCAGCCCATCCTGCGGCGGCAGGTAAAGGAAAGCCGAGACGCCTCGGTTTCCGATTTCGACGGATTCGGCGCCGAGGCCCTGTCTTCGATCTCCTCCTCGCTCGAGAGCGCCGGCATGTTGCCGCTGGACGCGATCGCCGTCCGCGGCTTGTATGGCGGCGAGCGGTTCGTCCGCCCGGTGCTGGCGTCCGAGTCCGTCCTGGAGGACCTCGCGGCTCTTGCGCCGCAGGCGCCGCTGCACGTCCCTCGCCTGGTCCAGTTGGTGAAAGCGGCACGCCGGGTGTTTCCCCAGACCCCGGTGGCGCTGGCTTTTGAAACGGCATTGTTCGTGGCGCTGCCCGAGAGGGAACGCTGCTACGGCGTTGACCCGCAGTTGATTGCCTCCCGATCGCTCCGGCGGTTCGGCTTTCACGGCATTTTCCATGAAGCGGCGTGCCTCGACGCCGGGCGGAAGCTGGGATCGCCCGAGGCCCGCATCCTCTCGGTCTGCCTGGAGCCGCGCCCGGAATTGGCTGCCTGCCGCGGTTGCCGGCCGGTGATGGTTACCGGCGGCTCTACCCCCGCCGAAGGACTGCCCGGCGAGAGGTCCTGTGGGGACCTGGACCCGAGCGTGGTATTGAAGCTGGCCGACGACGGCGACTGGGGCCCGGAGGGAACCAGCCATCTTCTGACTTGTGAAAGCGGACTGCGAGGGCTTGCCGGTCGCGACGTTTCCCTGGCCGAGGCGCTCGAAAGCCCGGACGGCGAATTACAGCTGGCCCGGGATGTCTTTCTGCACTGCCTGCTCCGTGCCTGCGGCGCGGGAATCGCCGCCCTGGGAGGACTGGATGCGCTCGTCTACTCGGGCCGCTATGCAGGTTCGGCGGCCGTGTTGCATGATTGGCTGAACCAGCGGCTCAAGCAGACGATCCAGCGCGACACCGCCTGCCTGGTTCACTCCCGCACGCTGCACCAGCACCTGCGCGACATCGCCTACGTGATCGTCCGCGAAAACCGCGCGCGGGCCGCCGCGACCTGATCTGCATGTGGCGGCGGGGAGCCGGGGCTCGCATCCGGTCAGAATCCGCTATAATGGGAGGCCGTTACGGCAACATGCACTAGCCTTGGGCAATCCCCATGAGTCGCGTTTCCATCGGCGCCGGCGGTGCTTCCCGGTCAGCGTGCGGCATGGCCTCGCTTCGGCCGTCGAGCGGCTCCCCTCTCCGCTCGGATTCCGCGCTCTTGCGCGGGGCCGCGGCTGCCGCGGCGATCGCTGTCTTCTGCGGTTGGCTGCTTGCGGCTCCGAGCTTTGCCGCCGGTCTGCAACTGGCGGCTGCCGGCAAGACAAGCTACCAGATCGTCCTGGCGGCGGACGCTCCGGACGTGGATCGATACGCGGCCGAGACGCTCGCCGGCTATCTCCGGCAGATCACCTCCGCGGAGTTCCCGCTGGTCGCCTCGGGCGCGATGAACGAGGACCGCCCGGCGCTGTTTGTCGGACTGAGCGAACCGGCGCTGCGGCGGCTCGGCGGCGATCCGCTGGCGCTTCTGGAGGACCAGGAGCACGTCTCGCGGAGCAAGGGCCAAGACATCTTCCTCTATGGCCGCGGCGTGCACGCAAGCCTGCACGCCGTCATGGAGTTTCTCGAAAACTCGCTCGGCTGGCGGTGGTATTCCGTGTTCGAAAAGCCGGTCGTCGCGCCGCGGACGACCGTCTCTCTGGAGCCATTCGAGCGGAAGCGGGGATTCGCCTTCAAGTTCCGCGAACTGCCGCTGCGTTATGATCAGCACTTCTACCGCCAGCATGGGCTGAACATGGCGTCGGAACACTGGGGCACGCGGCCGGAGAGCGGCTTTCCTCCCCGCCTGCGGAACGACAAGTTCGTGCACGGCTCGCTGGCCTACATCCCGCCCTCGCCCGAAGCGCGGGAGGCAAGCACGTTTGCCTGGCTGGAAAAGAAGGACTACTTCGCCACGCATCCCGATTTCTTCTCCATGAACTCCGCCGGGCGGCGCGTGGCCTCGATGCAGCTCTGCTTCGCCAACCCGGCCCTGCGCCGGGAATTGACGCGGAACATCCTCCGCCACATCGCCGCCGCGCCCGGCAACGACATCATCACGGTCGACGCGGCGGACACGCCGGACGCGTTCTGCTACTGCCCGGAGTGCAAGGCCTTGGAGGAAAAGTACCAGTGTCCCGGGGGGCCGATCTTCGACTGCCTGATCGAACTCTGCGGGCTGTTGGAGAAGGAGCACCCGGGAAAACTGGTCCGCACGCTGGCCTACCGCCGCAGCCAGACCCAGAAGCCGCCCGTGCTGCCGGGAGGCGGCCGCCTCCCGGACAACCTGATCATCTCCTTCGCTCCGATCGAGGACTGCTTCTTCGCCGACTGGCGCCATCCCGACGCCCGGATTCAGGAGACCTATCGCGACCTCGAGGCCTGGCGCCGGATCACGAGCCATCTCTGGGCCTGGCTCTACCCGAACCCGTGGGGCACCGGCGAGGTGCTGCCCGTGGGCAATCTCCGCCGCAACATCCATCAGATGCGGCTCATGCATCAGGCCGGCGTGGAGGGCGTGTTCGCCGATCATCGCGGCGTGTTGGAGCGCTCCGGCCTGAGCGAGCTGCAAACCTACCTGATCATCAAGCTCATGCAGGACGTGACCTGCGACACCGACGCGATCATCCGCGAGTTCACCGAGCACCACTACGGCCCTGCCGCCGGGCTTGCGCGGCGCTACCTCGACGAGTTGGAGCAGGGCCGCGAGGCGATGCGCGAGCTGCCGCCCGAGGTCACTTACACGTCCGGGCAACGGGACGACGACCGGACGTTTCCTTACTTGACCGTGGCGAACATCCGCCGCTGGCAAGGATACTTCGACCAGATGGAATCCCACGCGTCGGCTTCGCCGACTCATCTGGCCAATGTCCGGCTGCTCCGGCGAGAGCTTGACTTCGCCAGCCTCTGGAAGTGGTTCCCACTGCGAGAGGCGCATCCCGAGTACTTCCGCGACCCGGCGATTTTCGCTTCCCGGATCGTGAGCGCCAATGCCGCCAAGGCGCCGGCGGGCATGACGCCGCGACCGCTTGCGCCCGCTGCGCTGGGCGATTTCCTGGCCGTGATCGAGGGCGGGGGCAAGGAAAAGCCGTTGCCGCCCGAGCTGGATGGCATCGACCGGTCGCGGATTCAAACGTTCGTGCCGACCAATACGGCGGGCGAGGCCGGCCCAAGGCGAGTCCGAGACCCCGATGCCGCCCGGGGCTACGCCGCCACCGTGCATCTGCCCGACCTGCCGTTTCAGGTCGGTTTTTACCAATGGGAATCGCGGCAGCCGTCAAAAGGCAAGGAAGGAGCGCGAATCCGCCTGGAGCGGAAGGACATCACTGCCGGGAAATACTGTCTTTACAGACTCGGCACGATCACGATCACTCCCGACAGTTGGGTGTGGTTCTCGGCGCGAAGCTGGGCGACCCACCAGCAGCTTGGCGAGCGCCTGCACGAACCCGGCACGCCGAACCTGTGGGAGGCTTGGGTGTCGCTGAAGTTCGATGGTCCGACCTACGGCGGCACGGCGGCAGAGGACCGGGTCCTCTGCGACCGGATCATCGTGGTGAAACAGTTCTGAGTTGTCAACTTTGTGGAGGAATGAGATGAAAATGTCGCATCGAGTCGCTTGGGCGTTTGTTTCGATTCTGGTCGTGGCGATCGCCGCGCCGAACCTCGTGCCCGCCGGCGAGGGCGCCGCGGGGGGCTGGACCGCGCTTTTCAACGGCAAGGACCTCAAAGGGTGGAAGTTTCACCTCGGCAAGCAGGGCGCCGGCAACGACGGGACGTTCACCGTCAAGGATGGAATCCTGATCTGTAGCGGCACGCCCGCCGGCTACATGTACACCGAGAAGTCGTACGGAAATTACACGCTCCAATGCGAGTTTGCATTCAAGAGGCCCGAAGGCCTCAAGGACGACTCGGAGTTTCGCGGCAACAGCGGCTGCCTGATCCACGTTGGAGAGAAGAACGCCCTCGGCGTCTGGCCGCGCAGCATCGAGGTGCAGGGCGCGTACCGGCAGCTCGGCATCATCCTGCCGATCCCGCGCGACCTCAAATGCAGGCACACGTTCGACAAGGAGGCGCTGGCCAAAGTCATCAAGCCGGTCGGCGAGTTCAATAGGCTGGAGATCGAAGTCAAAGGCGGCAACATGGTCATCTCGGTCAACGGCGCCGTCGTCTCGACGGTCAGCGACTGCGAGTTGACGCACGGCCCCATCGGCTTGCAGAGCGAAGGCGCTGAGACGCACTGGAAAACGATCCGCATCCGGGAGAATTGACCGTGAGAAGGCCGGTGGCAGAGGAGCAGTCCGTCATGGGCC
>JAMOAF010000763.1 GCA_023621895.1 Planctomycetota bacterium | reverse complement strand
ACTCCTGCGCTGCGGCACAACCCTTACGTAACGAAGCGCGGGGCAAGCCCACGCGGCTATCTGAATAGCAGCCGCTTTTTCCACGAAGCACGCAGGTCGATTTAGAAGAAAGGTAAAGCGGCCATGGATTGCCGCACTCCGAAGGGGGCCAAACGGTTCACGTCAGGCCGCGCGGCGGAGCCTTTGACGCTCCCAGAGCCGGTCGAAGGCTCTGAAGACCGCCTCGTCATCGACCTGGTTGATGCAGGGCCGACCGTAACGGCACTTCTGAAGCCTGCATGACGTGCACCGCGTGGCCGTCTGGACGTAGAGGTTGCGGTCGCCCGGGGGATTCCATTTCGCCGGGTTGGTGGGTCCGAAAACTGCGACGGTGGAGATTCCAACCGCGGCCGCGAGGTGAAGCGGACCGGAGTCATGGGTCAGCAGGGTCGTGCCCCGAGCGAAGAACGCCGCAAGCTGGAGCAGCGAGGTCGGGGGCGCCAACTCCGCGCCGCTGCGCATCGCGCCAATCACCTGGCGAGCCGCGGCTTGCTCGCCGGGTCCCCAGATCACGATCACCTGGTATCCGTATTCTTCCGACACCCTGTCGGCAAGGAATGCAAGTCGGGCCGGATGGAGGCATCTTGCGTCGGCCTGTCCGCCAGGGTTGACGAACAGCACCGGCTTTGTCGGCAGGATCGACCTGGCCCGAAACCAATTTTCGGCATAACGGTGGGCTTGTGGAGGAATCCAGACGTCTAGCCTGGGGGGTGGGCATTCGATTCCGAGCGACTCGAGCACGTGGAGGAAGCACGAGGCTTCGTGCGTGGTCTGGCTGTAGGCGACCGAATGGGTCAGCAGAGGACCGCGAAATTCGGTGCCAAAGCCCGCCCGGTACCGCGCTCCGGCCAGGTAGCTGATCACGGCGCTGGAGAGCGACCGCATCAGGACCAGCGCCAGGTCGAATTTCCGTTTTCGCAGCTCGGCGACAAGCCGCCACCTGCCGGCAAGGCCCTTGTGCCTGCCGCCGCGGTCGAAGATCAGCGTCTCGTCGACGTAGGGGCAGTGGTCCACGATCTCGCGGACCGAAGGGGATGCGAGGAAGGTGATCCGAGCTGCCGGGAACGATTCCCGAAGTTGCCGCAGGGTCGGAATCGTCAGCAGCACATCGCCGATGTAACGCGGGCGGTAGACCAAGATATTGGCGATCGGGCCGTCGAGGTCGCTACGCCCCCACGCCGAAATCACGGATGTCCCTGGTCCGTCTCGCATCGGTCGCCAGTCCCTGCCAACTTCATCGCACGGGGCCACGTCGCACAGGCTTGAGAAACAGCCGAAATTCCGCAAATTGCCAATATTTGGCAACTTAACGACTTCCGGCCAGTCATCTCCCAAGATCGGCCATAGACAGCATGGCACTTTGCGAGGACTATAGCGATTACTCTGGCTCTTGAACAGACCATTCGATCCGTTCGGTCAAGCGATTCGCAGAACCACAATCGCAATTTGCGCCGCGATTGCGGTCACCACGACGCTCGTCGAGACGGGGATTTTCACTGGATTGCCGGCCCCGCAGTGGGGGCAGATCGGGTCGAACGGGTTTGCCGGATCTCCGCACTCGCGGCAGGCTGACAACGCCCGGATGAACTGTCGGATGAATCGCAGAGTCTGATGTTTCATGCTGCTTGCCCCAAGGAGGCCCGACTTCGGGAGAACGGCTCCTGGCCGGTGGAAAAGGAGATGATGAGGCGGACGAGAAAGCCACGTCCATTGAAAGCGTAGCATATTCTTCGACCGGACCGGAAAACACGCCGCCGATTCCACTTCGTACCCATCCACGGGACCTCTTGCGCGGTTTTTCGGACCCGTTTCTCGGGGCCGTCTCGGGGCGTCAGCGCCCACCCCCAGGCAGGTCCATTCCGCGCGGCGGAGCGTTCCAGGCTTGCTTGTTGCCCGAGTTTGCCAACCGTAGACTGAGAGCCGGCGAGAAGAAGGCCGCCAGCCGTCAGGTCCCAGCGATCAGACGGCAGGTTGCCGCAGCCTGTTGCCCGTGGTGATCGCGGGGAAGCCGGGCTGAAATTGCAGGCGATCGGGTGAGAATGAGCGTTTAAGCTGCAAAGGAATATCTCGATGAAACATGCTTTCGGTCTCGGATCGTTGCTGCTGTCTTTCGTGGCACTCTTTTGTTCAGGTTCGGCGGCGGCCAAGGGTGATCAACTCGGCGACTCGCCGGAGACCGGAATCGGCTCGCGCGCCGAGCAGCGGACGCTGTGGTATGCCGAGCCGGCGAGCGATTGGTCGAACGAGGGCCTGCCGATCGGTAACGGGCGGCTGGGCGCGATGCTGCTGGGCGGCACGAGGGTCGAGCGAATCCAGTTCAACGAGAATTCCCTCTGGTCCGGCGACAACAACTGGGACGGCGAGTACGAGACGGGCGACCGCGGCTTCGGGAGCTACCGCAACTTTGGCGACCTGCTGGTCGAGTTCGAAGGAGACGGTCTGGACGCGCCCGCCAACTATCGCCGCGAACTGGACATCTCCTTGGGCGTGCACCGCACGACGTTTTCCGCCGGCGGCGTCGCGTTTGCCCGGGAGGCGTTCGCGAGCCGGCCGGACCAGGTCCTGGTCTTCCACTACGAGGCTGAAAAGGACGGCAAACCGGCCCCGGCCCTCTCCGGCAGACTGCGTCTCCAGCCGGGCCAGCCGAATGTCCAAGTCGCCGGCGAGGCCGGAGCGCTCTGCTGGGATGCCGTGATGCCCAACCAGCTCAAGCACGCTTGCCGCGTGCGCCTGCTTCACACGGGCGGCCGCGTCGAAGCTGAAGGAGACTCGCTGGTTTTCAGCGGCTGCCAGCGCGTGACGCTGCTGCTGGCCGCGCGGACCGATTACGCCCCGAGCTGGAAGACGAACTGGCGGGGCCAGCCGCCGGCTCCGGCGATCGCCAAGGAGATCGCGGCGGCGGAGACAAAGCCGCTGGAGGCGTTGCGGCAAAGGCATTTGGACGATCTTGCGCCGCTATTGGGCCGCGTTCGGGTCGACTGGGGCCGCTCCGATCCGGCCAGGCTGGCCCTGCCGGCGGACGAGCGGCTGGCCGCCTATGCCCGGGGGGGCGACGATCCGGACCTGGAAGAGACGATGTTCCAGTACGGGCGGTACCTGCTGGCGAGCTGCTCGCGCCCCGGCGGCCTGCCGGCGAATCTACAGGGACTGTGGAACGACAGCAACAAGCCGCCGTGGGCGAGCGACTACCACAACAACATCAATGTCCAGATGAACTACTGGGGCGCCGAGCCGACCGGGCTTGCGGAGTGCCATGAGCCGCTGTTGGACTTCGTCAGCGCCTGCGCCGAGCCGTGCCGGATCGCCACGCGGAAGGCGTTTGGCGAAAACACGCGGGGCTGGACGGCGCGGACCAGCCAGAGCATCTTCGGCGGCAACGGCTGGCAGTGGAACATCCCCGCCAGCGCGTGGTACGCCCAGCACATGGCCTGGCACTACGCATTTACACAGGATGAGGATTTCCTCCGCCGCCAAGGCTACCCGATGGTCAAGGAAATCTGCCAATTCTGGGAGGATCACCTCAAGCAGCTTCCGGACGGCACGCTGGTCGCCCCGAACGGCTGGTCGCCCGAGCACGGCCCGCGCGAGGACGGCGTGATGCACGATCAGCAGATCATCTGGGAGCTGTTCGAGAACTACCTGGAGATGGCCCGGGCGCTGAATGTAGACGCGGATTACCAGGAGAAGATCGCGGGGATGCAGGCGCGGCTGGCGCCGAATAAGATCGGGCGTTGGGGCCAGCTCCAGGAATGGCAGGTGGACCGCGACGATCCGAAGGACACGCACCGGCACACCTCGCACCTGTTCGCGGTGTATCCCGGCCGGCAGATCAGTCCGGCGCGGACGCCGGAGCTGGCACGGGCGGCGATCAAGAGCCTCAAGGCACGCAGCAACGACCACGAGGAGACGACGGGCAAGCCGTTCACCGTGGAGACAACGATCGGCGACAGCCGCCGCTCTTGGGCGTGGCCGTGGCGCTGCGGGATGTGGGCGCGGCTGGGCGAAGCCGAGCGGGCCGGCATCATGGTCCGCGGGCTGCTGACTTACAACACGCTGCCGAACCTGTTCTGCAACCACCCGCCGTTTCAGATGGACGGCAACTTCGGGATCACCGGGGCGATCGCCGAAATGCTGCTCGAAAGCCACGCGGGCGAGATCGCCCTTGTGCCCGCTCTGCCCAAGAATTGGGCTCGGCAGGGTTCCTTTGCCGGCCTGCGCGCTCGCGGCGGCTACCGCGTGGATTGCACCTGGCAGGACGGCCGGGTGACCAGCTTCCGGATCGTCGCTGACAAGGCGCGGAACAAGGATGCGAAGGTCAAGGTTCGCGTGAACGGCGAACTGCGCGAGGTGTCGCCGGACTCGAGTGACTGAGACGAAAGCGGAAAGCGGAAAGCGGAAAGCGGAAAGCCGGGGAGGTGAGGCAGTCATGCCACGGGGTGGCATTCGAAGAGCAGCCGTCAGCCAGGTTTCGGCCGAATGAAAGAGGCATCGAAGAAGCGGCCGGATGTCATGGAACGACCAGCCGAGCGCGCTGGGGCAAGACCGAAAATCGCGCGATCGTGCCGCTGCCGAATTCGAGGAAATCGTCCTCGACCCCGTCGGAGAAGATCACGCCTCGCGACGGCATCTGCGAACCGATCACCAGCTCCTCGCCTTCTTCAAGAAGACCGGCGACCAGGTCCGCGCCGGAATGCCGGCTGCGGAACGGTTCGCGAACCGCCCACACCAAGCGCCGATCCTGCCACTCCAATTGCAGGCGACTGGCGCCGGAGGCCCCGAATGCGCGACCGAATCCATCGGTCATATTGAACAGGGAGGACAACCAGCCGGTCGATCCGGCGCCGGTGGAGACGAGGACGCCGCTTGACGACTGCGGCTCGCTCCGCCCTCCCACCTCGAGGGTGTAGCGCGCCGATACGTGGCTGGTCGCCCCGATGAAGAAATCGTTGAAAGCAAGCATCCGCTGGCCGTCGTTCGTGTTCACTTCGGCCAAGGTCACTTCGCGCCAGTCGGCGTTGCCCTCGATCGCCCGGCGAACGGCGTTGCGGGCGTGGCGGACTCCGAACGGCAGCAGCACCCCGTCGTATCGGGCGGGGTCGGGATTGACGCCGATGATCGGCAGATCGCTCGCGTACTTGGCCGTGTTGGCAACCAATCCGTCCTGCCCGATGACGACCACGGCCAGGCAGCGGCGGAAATCGAAATTGGAGACCAAAGCGCGATCGACCGTCTTGAGCGGAAAACCCACGTCGATTTCGCGGAGGAGTTGGGCGAGCGAATCGCGGTAGACACGGTCCTCGTCTTCGTACTCCATGTCGTCGGCCAGCGCCTCGGCGGCGACTGCCAGTTCCGCGTCGTCGTCGGCCGCCGGCGTCCGACGGCCCTTGGCTCGGCGATTGCGGCGGAGTTCGATCTCGTGGGCGGCCGCCAGTTGCAGGCGAAACGCCGCCTGCCTGGCCGTCGCCCAGCGTGCCTTCAGCCCGGCGAGTCGCGTTTCGCGCGTCACCACGGCGATAATCGGGTGTCCAAGTCCCATGACGATCCTATCCCGATTGGGGCGAGACTGCCATCAATTCCGTTTGCCGCGAGTCTGCGCGCGCCGAGCAGCGCGCCCAGGAGGTCCGGCGATATGTTCAGGTTGCCCACCTTGGCGGCATTGTCGGCCAGATCGCGAAACGCCATCGCGATCAGTTGGCGCGAATCCAGCCCGCCGGACCTGGCGGCCATCAGAGTCCGCCAATCGACGTCCTTGATCGGCTCGAGCATCGCCCGCAGCGCGTCGGCCCGCGCTTGCGATTCCTTTCGCTCGTTCTCGACGCGGCGGTCGACCAGCTCGGATCGCTCCTGTTCCAAGGCGATGTCCGCCGCGAGTTTCGTTTCGCGGACTTGCCGCTGTTTCTGTTCGACCGCAATCTCGGTGTTCAACTCGTTTTCCTTGATTTGCCGTTCCAGCTCGATCGCCGTGTTGCGGCGCGCGTAGACCGCTTCGTCGGCCTTCTGGAGCAATTTTTCTCGGGCATCGGCCTGCAAGGCCTTTGCCATTTCCGGCGTTGCCTTGATGGAGAGAATCGACAAGTCGAGGATTTCGACACCCAGCATGGCAACGGCCTCCGAGGCCTTCATGCCGGCAAGAAGTT
>JAMOAF010001068.1 GCA_023621895.1 Planctomycetota bacterium | reverse complement strand
ACCAAGGCCAATTAACAGGGCAGGATTCACACGGAAGAGGGGGATAGGCTCGTTGCCAGGCCTTGGTTGGAGAGGGCCTTTCGCGTTAGGATCAGACCGGCGGCCGAAATCATCCAGAGACTTCGCGGCAGTGCGCACGATCCTCCTGTTCCTCAAGGTCCTTTGGGCCTCACCCTACACGCTCTTTGGCTTGGCAGTTGGCCTTCTCGGGCTGATCACCGGCGGCCATGTCCAGGTCCGCCGCGGAGTTGTGGAATTCCATGGCGGCGCGGTCCGTTGGCTTCTCGAGCGCGGGCCGCGCGGCCCGCTGGCCATGGCGATTACGTTTGGCCACACGGTCCTCGGCCAGTCCGAAGCGGCTTTGGACCTCTGCCGGACGCACGAACAGGTCCACGTCCGGCAGTACGAGCTCTGGGGGCCGGTGTTCGGTCCGGCCTACCTTTTGTGTTCCCTGCTCCTTTGGTTTTGCGGGCGGGACGCATATCGCGACAACCCCTTCGAGCGGCAAGCGAGAAAGAAGGAGAATCCGGGAGCGGAGGAATGATCGAGTGCAGCCACCCCCGGCCGCCGGGGACCCGACTAAATCGACCTGCGTGATTCGTGGAAAAAGCGGCTGTTATTCAGATAGCCGCGTGGGCTTGCCCCGCGCTTCGTTACGTACGGGTTGTGCCCCAGCGCAGGCGCGCTGCGGGGCAAGCCCACGCGGCTATCACGCTCTCATGAATTCCTCCCGGAATCACGCAGGCTCATTTAGCCCGCTGCTTCCCCGCCCGCGGCGACCTCGTCGAGCCTGGCCTCCACGATCTCTTGTCCCGAAAGAAACTCGATGCCGATGGCCAGTGCCCAGAGCGGCAACCGCTCCAGGCGGTCCACACTGATTTTGACCAGGTCCTTGGCGGTGCACACCAGCGCTGAGGCGCCGGCCTGTTGCGCCCAGGATGCGAGGCTTTCGATGTCGCCGCGGTTGTACGGGTGATGGTCGGGAAACTCGCGGAAGGCGACCACCCGGTAACCGCAATCGGCCAACGTGTGTTGAAACCCGGCCGGGTTGCCGACTGCACAGAACGCCGCGACCTTCAGTCCTGCCAGACTGGCGACTGGCTGCCAGTGGCCGCTGGCTGCCAGCAGGCCCTCGGGTGCGTGCGCGACCTCCGCCCAGAGAGCGCCGGGCGCGAGTTGGGCGACCCGGGCGCGGATTTCCTGGCGAGCGCCCCGCTCGAGCATGTCGGCGCGCGTGAGCACGACGATTCCCGCGCGCCGCAAGCCGGAAAGCGGCTCCCGCAGAGTGCCCCGGGGAAAAATCCGCCCGAAGCCGAACGGCTCCAGGGCATCGATGAGCACCATGTCCAGGTCGCGGTGGATCCGCCGATGTTGGAAGCCGTCGTCGAGGAGAATCACCTGGCAGCCGAACTCTTCGATCGCCAATTCGGCCGCTTCGACGCGGTCGGGGTTTTGGAGATGAGGCACGTCGGGCAGTTGCCGTTCGAGTTCGAGGGCCTCGTCGTTCACCCCCCCGGCCTCCGCGCCGTAGCCGCGGCTGACGATGGTCACTCGCAGACCCTGCCGCCGCAGCCGCCGGGCGGTCCATGCGACCATCGGCGTCTTGCCGGTCCCCCCCAGTGTCAGATTGCCGACGCTGATCACGGGAACCCCGACCCGGCGGACGAGGCGCACACTGCGATCGTAGCGCCGGTTTCGCCAGTGGACGGCCAGTCCGTAGGGAACCTCGATTGCGCCGAGGGCCGCGCGCAGGCACGCCGCCCGCAGGCCGCGGCGGCGCCCGCTGACCAGGTTGCGAAATTCACTTGGACTGAGCATCAGATCGCTCGGGTGATCGGAGTCTTGGGCAAGGTCATGCCCGAGTCTATCGCAAGCGAGCCTCGTGCGGCAATCCGTGTTCCCCTCCCGCCCGCCCCGGTCCGGCAGCCGCGTCTGGCCGAGGCTTGCGCCGCCGGTTTCGGAGACACCCGGCCTATCAGGCCGCAAGGCAACCCCACAAGCCGCTCCTTGACAGTTCAAGGCCGAGACGGGAAGATGAGCGGGCCGCATGCAACAGACCTTTCCCTGGTGATACACCCCGCTCGACACGCTCCGGAGGCCGGCCATGCGAATCCGTAAACGGCGCAAGATCTCGCTCCTTGCCCGCTGGTTCTTGTCCGTTTTCGGCCTCGCGCCCGCCGTGGGCATCGGCTTTGTCTTGCCGCTGGCGGCGCTGGGGGGCGAACTGCTCGAGGTGAGCGGGCGCTATCCTCATCTGGCGCTGTTCAACCACGGGGGGGAATGCGGCATCGGCGCCGTGGTGCCCTGGGCCGGAAAGCTCTGGGGGGTAACGTATTCGCCGCACTCCCCGCGAGGCAGCGACGACAAGCTGTTTGAGATCGACGAGTCGCTGGCACTGGTGATCCGACCCGAGGGGATCGGGGGGACTCCCGCCAACCGGTTGATCCACCGCGAGTCGAACCAGCTCTTTATCGGGCCCTACGCGATCGACTCATCGGGAGCCGTTCGCGTGATTCCCTACGACCAGGCGATTGGCAGGCCGACGGCCACGATGCGCCACCTGACGGACCCGGCCAAGAAGGTCTACACCTTCACGATGGAGGAGGGGCTTTACGAGATCGACGTCGAGACCCTGGCCGTGAAGACGCTGTTTGTCGACAGCCTTCTGAAGGAGTTCGTCGATTACCTGCCCGGCTATCATGGCAAGGGCGGTTTCACGGGCCAGGGGCGGATTGTCGTCTCGAACAACGGCAAGAAGGCGCAGAAGAGCGCGCTGCATGATGCCGCCGGCTGCCTGGCCGAGTGGGACGGCAGGAATTGGACGGTTGTGGAGGAGCACCAGTTCAACGAAGTCACCGGGCCCGGCGGCATCGAGGGCAACGCCGGCCAGGCCGATCCGGTCTGGGCCACCGGTTGGGACAGTCGTTCCGTCCTGCTCAAGCTGCTCGACGGCGGCCGCTGGTCGACTTACCGCCTGCCGATCGGCTGCTACTCGTACATTGCCAGCCACGGCTGGTACACCGAATGGCCCCGCATCCGGCAGGTCGGACCCGAGGGCGAATACCTGATGAACATGCACGGGCTGTGGTACGATTTTCCGGCCGGTTTTTCGGCCGCGGACACCGCCCGGCTGCGGCCCATCGCCAGCCATCTGAAAATCACGGCGGATTTCTGCCGCTGGAAGGATCGGGTGGTGTTCGGCTGCGACGACACGGCGATCACCGGCGGGAACCGTTTCGTCAACCAGTCGCAATCGAACCTGTGGTTCAGAAAGTGGGAGAAACTCGCCGAGTGCGGCCGACCGGCCGGCTGGGGCGGGGTCTGGGTCCACGACGACGTTGCCGCCGAGACGCCCTCGCTGCCATTTCATTTCGCCGGTTATGCACGGCGGATGGTCCACCTGGCTCACGGCAGCGACCAGCCGGTGGCGGTCACCATCCAGGTCGACCGCCGGGGCGATGGCCGCTGGTCGGACTACGAAACGATCGCCGTGCCGGCGGGTGGATACGAGTACCACGTCTTTCCCGACGATCTCCAAGCCCAGTGGGTCCGCCTGCGGACCGATCGCGCGGCGCGCGACATGACCGCCTACTTCCACTTCGGCCCGGGCGGGGGCGCGCTTGCCGGCGCGGAGATGTTTGCCTCCCTGGCGGGCGTCGATGATGGCGGCGAGCGCTCGGTCGGCATCGTTCGCCCCCGCGGCGGGGATCTGGGAACGCTCCAGGTTCTGGCCCACCGGGCGAGCGGGCAAGACCAGCGGCGGACGCCGCCGGTCTATTACGAAGTCGGCCCCGACATGTCGTTCCAGCGGCCGGCCCAGCCGGAGGAACAGGTGCAATTCCTCGAGCAGACGGCGGGGCTCGCGAGCGCCGATTTCACGGTCGATGCGGCCTCCGCGGCGATCACCAGCGATGGCGTCACCTATCGGCTGCCGATCAGCGCCGATGCCTACCGCCAGGCCTGGTCGGTCGGCTGGCCGCGGGGCGTGCGTGAAGTCGTCACCGAGCGGTTGTTGCTCAACTGCGGGGGAACGTTCTATGTTTTGCCCCACAAGTCGGCCGGCGGCTATTCCGGGCTCAAGCCGGTCTGCACCCACAACAAGCGGATCACCGATTTCTGTTCGTGGCGCGGGATGCTGGTTCTGGCCGGCACGCGGGCCGGCGCCACGCCCGACGGCCACTACTTCCCGGCGGCTGACGGCAGCGCGGGGCTCTGGTTCGGCGACGTGGACGATCTCTGGAAGCTCGGCAAGCCGCGCGGCCGAGGCGGCCCCTGGCTCGACACCCCGGTCGAAGCCGGCAAGCCTTCGGATGCCTACCTGATGACGGGCTTTGACGAAAAGACGATCACCCTCTCGCACGATCGTCCGAGCGAGGTGACCTTCCGCATCGAGGTCGACTTCCTCCGCGACGGAACCTGGAAGACCTACACGTCGATTCCGGTTCCCGCGGGGCGTGCGGTGACGCACAAGTTTCCCGCCGGGTATTCCGCCCACTGGGTCCGCGTGGTCGCCGATCGCGCCGCGCGGGCCACGGCGCAGTTGACTTACGAGTAGCCTATGCCAGACCGGTCGGAATGCGGCGGCGGCCGGGCGATCGCTTCCGCCCCGTTGCGGCTGGGGATTTCGTCCCGCGAGAGCCGGCGCTTGCGCGGGGGACGCCGCGTCTATCGATCCGCGGCCTTCTTGAACACGTATTGGTTGCAGCCCCAGCCGCCGCCGCAGGTGGTCAGGTTTTGCAGAACGTAGCCCCGCTTGCGCTGGGGAACGATGATCTGTTCCGGACGGGCAACCTCGAACGGCAGGCCGCCGCACCAGTCCACCCAATCGTGCCAGGCTGACATGCCGCGGTCCTTCTTCTTTTGCCGCCAATCCGCAAACGGCAACGGGTTTCTGCCCTGCGCCAATCGAACCAGGGCGAACTTCAGCTCGAAGAGCGTGGCGACACCCAGCGCGAGCAAGGGGCGGAGCGGCTTCGGCAACCGGTTGTAGAGCCGCTTGACCGCGTGCCAGCGGCGGCTTGCCCCACCCTGATCGTTGTAGACGGCAATGCACAAAAGGCCGTTCGGGCGGACCAGGTCGGAGACCAGCGCAAGGGCGTCTGCAAGGTTGCCCGTGTGGTGCAGCACGCCCCAGCAGTAGACAACGTCGAACTGGCCAAGGCGGCCGAGATACTCGCGATCCAAGGCGGACCCCTGCTCGATCGCCCACGCCGGATCGCCCGGCAAGTAGCGCTGCCGGAGCGCTTCGGTGCACGCCACGGCCTGGGGGTCGTAGTCGAACGAGTGGACCGTTGCACCCAATCGCCGGGCCGCCAGGCTGAACAGCCCGCTGCCGGACCCGATGTCGAGAAACGACCTGCCCGCCAGGTCGTCCACCTCGAGCAGCCGCCGGAGGGAGGCCTGGGCGTTTTCGATCCGCTGGTCGTCCAGGGTTTCAAGAAACGACCGCCAATTGGCCCCGAACGCGAACCGCTCTTGTCGTGCGATCCTGTCGGCATGTGTGTCGCTGTTCACGGGTGTCTTTCGTCGGACTTCGTCACGGATGTTCCAACTGGCAATGAAGCCTCCAGGCGTATTGTCGGCTTGAATTTCTTCCAGGGCAAGCGAAACCCGCCATCTCGGCTGAGGGCCCCCGAACTGCCCGGCTCGCCTGCCAGCGCGCCATCATAACCCGACGCGTAAGCGAGGCACCATCATAACCCGACGCGTAAGCGAGGCACCATCATAACCCGCCGCGTAAGCGATGACACCCTTGGAACCCGACGCGTAAGCGAGGCCAGCCTTGAAACCCGACGCGTGAGC
>JAMOAF010000051.1 GCA_023621895.1 Planctomycetota bacterium | reverse complement strand
GATTTCGAATTCGAGATCAGCCAGCGCCCCGATTTCGCCCTCATCACGGTCAAGCTCCAGCCGGGGCAAAAGGTCTTCGCCGAACCGTCGGCAATGGCCTCGATGGACCCGACAATCACTCTCCAGGCCGGCTTCAAAGGCGGGCTCAAGAGGACCCTGGGGCGGGCCCTCGGCGGCGAGAGCCTGATCATCAACACGTTCACGGCACCCGGCGCTCCGGGCGAGGTCACCTTCGCCGCCGGCCAGCCCGGCGACGCCGCCTACTACCGGCTCAAGGGGGGCGCCCTCTATCTCCAGCGCGGCGCCTTCATGCTCCATAGCGAAGGCGTCGACCTGACCGGCAAATGGCAAGGCGCCAAGGGGTTCTTCAGCGGCCAAGGCCTCGTCTTGCTCAAGGCGTCCGGAAACGGCGACCTGTTCTTCAATTCCTACGGCGCGATCCTCCAGGTCGACGTGACCGACCAGTACATCGTCGACACGGGCTATATCGTGGCCTTTGAAGACACGCTACAGTACCGCGTCAGCGTGCTGCCCGGCCTCCGCGCCGGCGGCACCTTGAAGACCCTCTTCTTCGGCGCCGAGGGGCTCGTCTGCCAATTCTCCGGCCAGGGCCGGGTGTGGATTCAGACCCGCCACGTGCATCCGTTCCTGGCCTGGGTCAATCCCTTCCGCCCGGCAAAGAGCAACTGACCGGCACGAACGCGCCCAGTTCCAACGCCGGCGGTCATTCTCGGGCCGGAGCCAGCGCCGCGGCATCAAGGTCCAAACGGTAAAGGACCTGGTTGTAGTCATAGCGCGGCATGGGGTGCGGCCGATCGGCAAATTGCATCGTGTAGGTGCCCTCAAACAGCAGGATCGGCGACTCCGGATCGGTGAACTCCGGATGAATCCGCGGGTTGTAGAACGTGTAGTTCTCGTGGCTGACGATCTTCACCGCCGGCCCCCAGGGACCGGTCGGCCGGTCCGCCTCGGCATACCACAACTCTCCGAAGGCCGAAGGCTTGCCGAACCACTGCATGAAGACCGCGACCCAGCGCTTGCGCCAGGCGCTGAAGGCAATCGAGCCGCTGTGGGGCTTGACCGGGCTTGAGTCCGCCGCGGAGCGAAGGCTGTCTTGCGGGCGGAGCACTTCCCACGCAGCCGGGTCCTGCCATGCCTCGAACGTGGCCGGGCAGCGCAGCGCCGGCAACGGATCGCCGAAGAGCACCCAGCGCTTGCCGTTCTCGTCTGCCCAGACCGCCGGATGGCCCTTCGGCATCGGCGGCGGGCTGGGAGTTTCCTCCGTCTTCGTCCAGACGTCCTTCAAGTGCTCGAACTTGCCCGCACCGTCATTCCACGCGCAGAGACCATAGCGGTAGGCCTCCAGCGGAGGCTTGATCTTGGCATACAGCCCGACGAGCCGCGCGCGGCCGGCTCGGTCGGGCAGGCTGGCATAACCGGTGACCCAGGTGGGGCCGGCGCCGGGCATCTCGGCGACGCCGCGCGGAACGCCCTTGGCGTCGGTGAAATACTGGTACTTCAGCCGGATCGGCGGTTCGAACGATTCGAGCGGCTGAACAGGCGTCGTGGCGCTCGTGCCGTGGAAGATGCCCAGCGGATACCGCAACAAGCTCGTATCCCCCCAGAGCCAGAACATGCGGCCGCGGTGGACGGCGTTCTGCACGCTGTCGCAGCCGGCCACGCCCGATTCCTTCCAGTCGGCCTCGCCGCCGAGAAGCTGGCTCTCCGCAAAAATCCCCGCCCCGGTGATCCGCCCCAACCGCCGCGCGATCATCGTGCGAGCCACCTCGACTCGCAGCGTCTTGCCGCGCTCGGGTACGAGCCGCAGGCCGCGAAAACCAAAGCCGTCCTTGGGCGCTTCGTACCCGTTGCCGTTGACGGTGAACCAGACCTCGCGGCCGATCAACTCGGGCGAGTCGACGGCGATCACGCCCGCGTTGTCCGTCACAAACCGCACGTTGTGCACCGAACGCAGCTCGACCAGCGGCACCGGCCAGCCGCTCCCCCGCTCGACGACCTCGATCCGGCAGGGCGGCGCCGTGGCAACCGGCTCGCTCGCCGCGGCCGCGCCGGCCAGCCAAACACAGCCGGCGATTTGAATTGCCCGTTTTGCAAACGCGGTCATTCGGACCCTGCTCGCCGCTCTTACCGTGCCTGGCGTTCCCGCCCGGGCGTCTCGCGGTGCGGGCGGGGCATGGGGATCACCGGTTCGATGTACCGCCGCGATTCGAGTTGGACGGGCACGTTCAGCAGGCCGTTGCCGCGAACGTTCTGCACCAGCAGAAGCACCCGGCCGCGCGGCTCGGCTCGAAGCTGTAGCTCTTCACCCAAATAATAGACGCGTTCGCCGACAAAACCGACCTGGTAGCCCGAGACCGTCACGATCCGGTCGCCCGGCTCAAGCCCGACGCGCCAGGCGGGACTGCCGGGCGCAACGCGGGTGATCACCACTCCGGTCGGCGTGTTGTAGGCGTGTACGCCGAGCCGCCACCGGGGCTCGACCACGAGCCGCTCACGGCGATCCGGCGCTTCGCCCCTCGCCTCCGGAAGTCCGTCCTCGGTGCCTTCGCGACTCTCCTGGTTCGGGGCCATCGAGCGGCCCCCCTCGCGCTGGCGAGCGCCGGCCGTCGCCGGCGGTTTCTCCGGGACGGCTTCGGACCGGCCCTCCGGCTCGACCGCCCAGGCGGGCGCTGCCGCCACCGCCGCAACCAGCAAGACCTGCGCAAATATCCTGTGTCTCATCGCTGACCTCCTTCCCTGAACGAATTATAGGCCCACAGGTCAAGGCGCCGGGGCGGGGCCGCTCCGCGTGATCTTGACACTCGCATAGTGGACCAGGCGGGGCAGGCGGATCGACACCCACCCTTGGCGCGTTTCGGCCGTTGCCGGCGGCTCGTCGTCCGGCGCGATCGTCTCAACGCCGGCCCGCTGCCAGCCTTCCGGCAAACGAAGGCGAAATGACAGGTTCGACGCCGGCGCGATCCGGTCGGCCTCCAGGTCGAGATCGTAATTCACCAGATCGGCAAACAGCGCACGGCCGTCTTCCGATTGCCAGAGGAACAGGCCCACCGTCGCGGCAAGCCCCTCGGCGTCGACCAGCTCCGATGGACCGATCAGGCTGGCCAGCTCCGGCAGACGCTGCCAGCGCTCCGTTTCGTGCACGTAGTACTGCATGCCGAGCGGCTGGGGCGACCACGCGACCCGGCCCTCGCCCAGGGGGCGCTCCACCAGGCGCAAGGTGGAACGCGTCCCGGCCGGGGGCGCTGCTTCGTCTGCCGGTGCGGGCTGGAAATCCGTCCCGTCGAACGTGATGCCGGAAAACCAGCGGAGGACCAGCGGCGCCGTTCGCCGGGCAAAGCGGCCGGCCGTCGAGTGGCGGGCGCCGCACGGACCGGTGACGACCAGCCGCCCGCCGCCGCGGGCCCAGGCTTCAAGCACGGCCGCTTCCCTCTCGTCGAGGCATTCCGCGCCGGGCACGATGAACGTCTTGAAGTCGGCGAGGGCCTCGGCCGAGAGCTTCCAGTCGGTGACCACGCGGTAGGGCACGTGGGCGTCGATCATCGCGGTGGCAAACCCCCAATGGCCGAACGAATGCGGCTGGCGGTCGTGGTCCAGGGCATGGCTGCCGGGCACGACGCAGGCGAGCTGGTTGTCGGGCGAGAAGTAGAGGCCCACGTCCGCCCGGAGCCGCCGCGAGCCGAACCGGTCTTCCGCCCCGTGCACGAACTTGTTCCACCAAGCGGCACTCTCCGGCGTGCCCGGATAGGCCGGGTTGCCGCCGTACTTGAGGAACGTCGCGTTGGCGAACGCCTCGGCCCAGAGAACCTTCGCCAGGGCGGGCTTGCCGCGGTATTTTTCCTGGGGACCCTTGAGATAATACCAGGCGGTGGCATAGGGACCCCGCTGGTGCTCGAGGGCCGCACGGTAGACGGCCGCGTATTTTCCCAACGGCGGCAGCATCACGCCGCGCGCGCCGGTGGTGACAAACCAGCCGGGCGTCTGCTCCGAGCTGACCATGTCGATCCACGCGTCGCGGGCCCAGCCGAGTGAGTAGACCGGCATGTCGTTGCCGGCGACGAGGAAATCGTCGCGCCCCGCCGCCCGAGCCTCCGCCTTGATCGCCTCGTAGAACGATCGCAGCGCTTCCTGCCCCGCGCGCTGCTTGAAGACCTTGTAGGCGTTCCACACCGGGTCGTCGAGCCATCGCGGATCGCGCCACGCCGGGTCCCCGTAGCTGCTCGGGTCGGCGGCGCCGAACTCGGCCGCCTTCCGCTTCAAATAGGCCTTGATGTCGAAACCGGCCGGATTCTCGATCCCTAGCCCGAGAAGCTCCTCGGCGGAGAACGTGCCGGGCAGTTGCTCGCGGAACCGCTGCTCCGACCAGAGGCCGAAGCCGTTGCGGATCGGCGGCATGCCGAAGTTGTTGAAGGGCGAACAGTTGTCGCACCAGAGGCCGTCGACTCCGCGGGCGAGGAGCGGGCGGACCATCGCCCGAGCGTAATCGATCCAGAAGGGGGCGGCCGGGTCCTTGCCCACCTTCAGGACGCTGGCGAAGAGCACGTCGCCCACCTTGCGATCAGGGAAATAGCGGGCCAGGTTCTGATCGAGCTCGATCCGGTAGAGCCCTTCGACGGAGGCCGCGCTGCGGCCCGTCGCCGGATCGAGCCGGTTGGCCTTGGGGGGCAGCGCCTCCACCTCGACCGCCGGGCGGCCGTTGATGTCCTTGGCGCAGACCGCGTCGAACACCCGCGCGCTCAACGGGTATTGCAGCCCGGCCAGGTGGCCGGCCGCGTCGCGCCCGTCGGGATACTTCGGCATCGGGAAGCCGATCCGCTGCCGCCAGAACTTCGGCAACACGAAATCCTCGTCGTTGACCGTGTTGTGCAAGCCCACCCAGCGAAAGGCGTTGCCGGGCCGCGCGCCGTCCGACTCCCAGCTCCATGCCTGCCGCACCAGGCCGGCCATGTCGGGCGCATCGGGCCGGTGGCGGAAGGATCCGTTCGGATTCCGCTCCAGCGCGGCGGCATAGAGCATCGATTCGCCGAAGGCCTCCATCCAGGTGATCCAGCGGACGCCGGCCGCGCTGAACTGCTGGAACCGGGCGGCGGACTGGAGGAAGCTCGCCGCCTGACCATAAGGCCCCCATCCCGGATCGGCGCCGAAATTGCCCGAGACCATCGTGGCCCGCAAATCGAGCGCGAAGCCGAGCGTGACCGCTCCGCTGTCGGCGTCGCCCACGTAGATCGGATAGCCGTGCCACCAGGGCGGCTCACCGCGGCCGTCTCGACCGGGCTGGCCGGCTTCGAGGGGCAGACCGGCGGCCAGGCAGGCGGCAAGCGCGGCGCGGAGGGCCAGCGTCCTCAGCTTTATCATGACACGGCTCCTAATCCACTCGCCTCTAGCAGGGCTTCCTGAACCATCAACTCGTGCGAAAGCGGGTAGGGATTCTCGATCTGGCCGCGGATGATCCGGGCCAATTCGATCAGTTGCTCCTCGGCCATCCACGTCAGACCCTGAATGGACACCGCGATCTCGGACGACAACAATCACGGACCGCATAATCACACGGGCCGTGCCGATTCGCCAACCTGGGATCCGGTTGGACCCGATCGAAGAGCCGCTGCCCCAGCGCTTCTTCGCGATCGTCCAAGTGGAGGACGTGCACGTTCAGCATACAGCGCCAAGACGCGTGCGGCTATTAAGATTGCGTCACAGATGTAAGAGTTTTCGTCTACTGGGTAACCGTTCGATGTCTGACAAAGCAGGGGAAAAGAAGTGTATTGTGAGGAATTGATGGCCAAGACTCTAGCC
>JAMOAF010000540.1 GCA_023621895.1 Planctomycetota bacterium | reverse complement strand
CCCCGCGTTTCGTTACGTACGGGTTGTG
The DNA here is from genome assembly GCA_023621895.1 of Planctomycetota bacterium. Lineage (GTDB taxonomy): Bacteria > Planctomycetota > Planctomycetia > Pirellulales > Thermoguttaceae > JAAYCB01. The sequence continues at coordinate 5,790 of JAMOAF010000540.1, read as the reverse complement.
CCGCAGCGCAGGCGCGCCGCGGGGCAAGCCCACGCGGCTATCTGAATAACAGCCGCCTTTTTTCCACGAATCACGCAGGCCGATTTAGCCGGCATGAAAGACTGAACCCCGAACCCCGAACCCTGAACCCTCTTACGGTATTCCCCGCACAATCCGCGGGCCGATCAGGCGCGTGAGCCAGAGCGGCAGGCGCTGCCAGCGGGCGACGAGCCGGTCGAACCTGCCGCTCTCGCGGCGCATGTCGCCGACGCTGCCGTGCCGCACGTAGTATTGCCAGACGGCCGGCTCCGGCTCGGCGCCCCACTTCTTCTTGAACGCATAGGTGCTGCTGTCGACGCTGGAGCGGCCGAAGTCGAACACCTTCTGGCCACGCTCGATCGCCCGCTGGAGCAGGTGCCAATACATCCAGTCGTTGGCGTTTGTCGGGTTGTACTCTTTCAGCGAGCTGGCGCTGGGGACCTCGGTGCGGCCGCAGCCGTGGACGACGAGCGCCGCCGCAATCGGCCCGGCGCCATCTCTGACGACGCACAGCTCGGACTGGCCGGCGAGCTCTCCGAGGATCGTCTGGAAGAGCCGCTTGCCGAACACGGGCGTGCCCAGGTCGCGCATGTTGTGGCTGAAGACCCGGTAGAACTCGTCAAGCAGGTCCGGGCCGCCCCAGTGGACGGAAAAGCCTTGGTTGCCCCCTTTGCGGAGCTGGTTGCGATGCTTGGCCTTGAATTGGCTCCACAACTCGTCGGCCGAGGGCGGCAGCGCCAGCCGCATGTGGACCTTGGAGGTCAACCGGTCGGTCAGGAAGGGATTGTCCAGTTCGTGCTCGTGGCGCAACTCCAGGTGCTTCACCCGCAGGCGGTCGGCGAGCTGCACCGCCCTGTTGACCAGCGCGGCGGCCGCCTCGCCGGAATCAGCGATGATCCCGCCCGAGTTGACATAGGGGAGGCTGACCAGGAACCGCCCGAAAAGGACGCTCCTGACGAAGGCCAAAGGGAGGATTCCAACCGGCTGGCCCTGCCGCCGAGCGACCAGCAGGTAGGGGCGGTGCCTGAGCCCGCGGCAGACGATGCCGAGCCAGCGGGGGTCGTAGAAGCGCTGCTCCGGGGCAACCCGATCGAGCACCTGGCGATAGATCAACTCGTACTGGCTCGTGGAAAGCTCGGTGTGGACCTCGACGGTCGGCGAAGCCGTGGTCATAGGCCTCTCAGCGGGCGTGCGGGTGAGTTGGGGCTGGGATAGACGTATCATGACGGTTGCGGGCGCGCGGCGGTAGGGAGTAGGGTAGAGAAAAGCGCACGGGGAATGACGAATGTCGAAAAGCAAATGTCGAAGAAATGACCAAGGTTCAATGGCCAAGGAGGGTGAGGGGCTGCGGCGACCGGTTTTGCGGGCGATGCGTTTCGGAAGGATACGGCTATAGGATTTACGACGTGACTGATACTGTTTCTCGTGAATTGGGCACGGTTCGGCTGGCGGCTGTTGGCGATATTCTGCTTGCGCCGCCGATGGATGGCACTCCCTACCCGCGCGATCGCCGGCTCGTGGACGATTCCATTCGCAAGGTCTTTTCCGAATGCGATCTTGTGCTCGGAAACCTCGAATGCACGCTGCCGGGCGACGGGGCTTGCGTGCCGACGGAGCCGCGGGTCGTTGCCACGCCGGACCTCGTCCGGGCGGTGGCCGAAGCCGGCTTCAGCGTCGCCACCCTGGCCAACAACCACGCCTTCGACTGCTATGAGCCGGGGTTTCAGAACCTCAAGGACCTGCTCGGCGAGCTCCGCCTGCCGCACTTCGGAGCGGGGATGAACCTTGAAGAGGCCGCCGCGCCGCTTTTTCTCGATGTCCGCGGACTGCGGATCGCCCTGCTCGGCGCCGTCGACGAGCGAAGCGGCCCCTCGCACTTTGCCACGCCGGGCGGTTTCGGCGTCGCTCCGCTGGACATCGAGCGCCTGGAGCGGCAAGTCAGCCAGCTCCGATCGCAAGTCAACCACGTGATCGTTTCGCTCCATTGGGGCGACGAGCGGTTTTCGATTCCCTCGCCGGGGCAGATCGAGCAGGCTCGCCGGCTGGTCGCATCCGGGGCGTCGATCGTCCTGGGGCATCACCCGCACGTGCTCCAAGGCGCCGAACTGGTCGATGGCAGACCGATTGCCTATTCGCTGGGGAATTTCTTTGCCGACGAGGTCTATTTCTCCGACGGCGACGCCGTGCGCTGGGATCGGACAGGCAGAACCGGCGCGATTCTCGTTGCCGAGCTCTCGGAAAGCGGCGTCGCCGGAGTGCGGCATCTGCCGACCTGCGACTCGGGCCGCCTGGTCGAGCTTGACCGGTCGGGCTTTGGCCAGCGGCGGATCGAACGGACGGCCCGGTCGATCGCCCGGGGGGTCTCGGCGGGCCGGTATCGCCGCGAGCATCTTTGGGTCAAAGGGGTGAAACCGGCGCTCCGCCGGCTGCGGTGGTCGGAGCTGGTGAGGCTGCGGCCGCGGGATTTTATCAAGGCCGTGCGGGTGTGGCGCGGGCGGTGATGTGACATTCGACGCGTACGGCGGGCTCACGGTGCGGCGGCGCTGGCGTCTTGGTGGCGTGGAATCATCCGGTTTCTGAAAACCGCGGCGGCGCATGTAACCGCCTTGGGTTGGTTCGCTCTGCAGCACCCTACGGGGAAAAGACGGTTCGGGAGAACCGTGCTACGGGGAACCATACGATACGTAGGACGGGTCTCCAGGCCCGTTGGCTGCCAACGCGTTTCGTGGAAACGCAAGAGACGGTCCGGGAGAACCGTGCTACGAAATGGTGGGGCGGCGCTGGCGCATTGGCTGCGCGAGATCATCCGGTTTCGGGAAAGCGCGGCGGCGTTGCCAAGCGTTTCGGGTTGGTTCGCTCTGCACCACCCTACGGGGAAGAGACGGTCCGGGAGAACCGTCCTACGGGAAAGAGACGGTCCGGGAGAACCGTCCTACGGGGATTTCAGTTTGTCTTCCGCTACTTTGCTGATGACGGGGCGGTACTTTCCGGAAGGGGCGGGTTCGATGTCGTCTACAAGCTCGACCGTCACGTGGTCGTCGCTCTGAAGACGCTGCCGGGCCTTTTGAACGACCTGCTCCTTGCCGTCGGCCGGGAAATTGCCGTCGGTCGCCAAGAGGACGCGGATTTCGCCCGGCGTGTCTTGCCGCACCTGGAACTTGACCACGCCCGGCACGGATCGGCAGATATAGATGAACGCGTAAGCCGGGATCCACGTGCCGCCGGAAGTCACGATGAACTCGGCAACCCGGCCGCCGCTGATTGTCAGACTGCCGAGCGTGCGGCCGCAGGGGCACGGCGCGTGGTTCAGCGCGACGATGTCGCCGGTCCGATAGCGGATGATCGGCATCACCGTGCTGACCAGGTTGGTCAAGACAAGTTCGCCCTCGCCATCGGTGGGTTCCAGCGTGCGGGGGTCGATCGTCTCGAGCAGCAACTGCTCGTCCATCGTGTGCATCGTGGCGTGGGCACATTCGTGGCCGACGAGCCCCCCTTCGCGAAGCCCGTAGGAATCGAAGACCGGCACGCCGAACGCGCCGGCGATCAACTCGCGGTCGTGCTGGGTGAGCATCTCGGAGGTGGTGCTGATCACCTTCAGGCCGCGGCCCTTGAGCTGGCTGAGGTCGATCCCCTGCGCCTGGCCCATCAACACCATCAGCCGGAGGCTGTTCGGATAGCCGAAGATGCAGCGCGGCCGCCAGCGCATCCAATAATCGAAATACCGGGCGACCAGCTCGGGCGTGAGGGCGAAGCCGTTGGTCAGGCCGTCGTTGACCAGCCAGTCGCGGATGCGCTTGATGCGGTCCTGCTTGCTCAACTCGACCGGCGAGCCCCAGAAATACATCTCCCGATCGCCGCGGCGGATGCCGATCCATTCGTGGCCGCGCATCCGCGCCGCGTTGATCTGGGCCTCGCGGTCGGAATTCGTATAGAACTGGAGCGCCTCGTTGGTCGAGCCGCTCGTGCGGACGAGCGCCAGCCGCCGACCCGAGGCGCGCCAGGTCATCTCGTCGCGGCGGGCGCGGAGCGCGGCCTTTTCGAGCAAGGGGAATCGCCGCAGATCATCGAGCGAGCGGATGTCTTCCGGGCGGACTGCGCAGCCGTCCATCACCTCGCGCCAATACGGCGTGTGGGCGTAGGCCGAGGCGACGATCGCCCGGAGACGCTCAAGCTGCAACTCGGCACGGCGCTGGCGCGGCCAGGCGGCCGACTCGCGGAGCTCGTCGAGGATCGCGAAGCTGCGGCGGCCGAGGAGACGTTCTTGGATGCGAAAGGCGGTGCGGGCGAGCGGGGGAAGCATGGGGGTCGGGAGTTGGGAGTCGGGAGTTGGGAGTTGGGAGTTGGGAGTTGGGAGTTGGGAGTTGGGAGTTGGGAGGCAGTCGAAGGGTTCAGGGTTCAGGGTTCGGGGTTCAGTCTTTCATGCCGTTGTCGCGCGGTGGACCGATAGCCGCGTGGGCTTGCCCCGCGTTGGCGCTGGCGCTGGACCGATAGCCGCGTGGGCTTGCCCCGCGTTTGCGCTGGCGCTGGACCGATAGCCGCGTGGGCTTGCCCCGCGCTGGCGCTGCCGCCCGGTCGCGCCTTGTCTGGAACGGATAGCGCTGCGTCGCGGGGGACGCTGACGATTCGACTGTGCGGAAACTTGTGGTTTCTGGCAGCTTGGACGCCCATCTTCATCGGTTCGCGTTGGGACGATTGCACCAGCCTACGGTCAACGGAATGAATTCCGGTCTACGGGTCACACCCAATAGAGATTGTTGATGCCTTGGATTGCTTTTCTTGTGATGGCACGGATGGGGCGGTTGAGCTTGGGGGGCGGGGCGGATCGGGCCTGGTAGCGGCCGGCGGCGAGATCGTCGGCGACCTCGCGGAAGGTGCGCACCGGGTATTCTTCACGGTGGTCGGCCAGCCAGCGGCAGACGGCGCGAAAACGTTGGGCGACGATGCGGTTGAGCCGGCCGCCGTCGTACTGGACGTTCTTGACCTTGATCAGGCTGAAGCTGTGGAGGATGAGGACCGTGTCGGCGCCGGCGGCGTGGATCGCGCGCGCGGCGGCCAGGCACTCGCCGGCCGAGATGCCGACCAGGTCGACCGGCTTGGCCGGGTGCAGGAGCGGCAAGCGCGGCTGGCGGAATCCGGAGAGGGCCAGCTCGAGGACGCCGCCATACCATTTCGACCCGTTGTAGAGCTGGCGGTCGGCGAATCGGCACTGCCCGCCAACATAGGGGAAGGTATAGCTGGAGTCGATGGGGATGCCGGCCTTTTCGAGCTCTTGGAGCGTGGCCTCCGAGGCGCCCATGTTGCCGGCGCGGAAGGCGGCCGTCTTCCTGCCGGTCCAGCGCCGGAGCCGCTCGCTGCCTTCTTCAAGGAGCGCGCGTTGGGCCTCGGGCGGCAGATCGGCGATGTAGTCGCAACGCGGATGGGGCTTGCCGGCCTGGGCGAGGCCGTAATGCTTGTGGTTGGGGTGGATGTGCAATTGGACGTCTTGCTTATGTTCGAGCAGGTAGTGGCAGACGCGCTCCATCTCGCCGGGATAGCCCTGTTCGTCGGTAAATGCCTCGACAAAAAACGTCGCGGCCAGCCCGGCCTCTTCGAGGATGCTGACGATCAAGCCGAGCCCAAGCTCGCGGCTGCCATATCGGCCCCAGACCGCCCGGGCGGGAGGGACGGGCTTGAGCGCCGGGTTGCCCCAGGCGCCGCCCATGCTGCATTCGACGTCGAAGGTAATGAAGATGGAAGGAGGCATGGGGGATTTCACGCGGAGATGCGGAGACG
>JAMOAF010000269.1 GCA_023621895.1 Planctomycetota bacterium | reverse complement strand
TATCGGCCGATGACCAAGCTGTGCTTTCCGACATTGGGCATTCCCCAGGCCGGCAAGACCCATTGGCTGGCGATGCTCTACTGGGTGCTCAATCGCGGCAGTTATCCAAAAACCATCCAGTTTGAGCGCGTCCGTTCGCAGAGTGCGGAGAACTTCGACCGGATCGTCGAAGAGATTCTCAACACGCGGATCGGCACGGCGGCCACGCAGCAGGATCGCATACCCCATCCGCTGGTGTTCAACTTCCGCGATCGCGACCCGATCGGCCGATCGAACGTGCTCGTCAACATTTTCGATTATTCGGGCGAAGTCACCTCGGAGATGGATGTCCGCGACTACCGGCGGCGGCGCGCCCTGGATGCCGACGGGTTTCTGTTTTTCCTCGATCCGACCTATCCGAGCGAGGTCCAAGCCAAGGCGTTGGCCGATTTCCGCGAAGACTTGCGCTTGATCAAGGGGGTCAAGGCGGGCCGCCGGCTGCGGCTCCCGGTAGCGCTCTGCGTATCGAAGATCGATCTCCTGGCCAGGCACGACTATCGCCTCGAAGACGGCCGCGATGCAATCGCCGCCTTCTACGAGGACCTGGCGCGGATCGATCCGAGCGGCGAGTCGACGGCGCTGGCCGTGCTCGAGCAGCGTTCGCAGCTCACCCAGCGGCTGCGCAACGTGATCTGGCCCGGATGGCAGATCGAGCGTCAGGTCGACGACCTGTTCGGCGGCCGTTTTGCTTTTTTCCCGCTCACTCCGGTGGGCCTCGACGGGCGCGGCGAGACCGACCTGAGCTTGCGCACCATTTCACCGTTCGGACTGCTTGAGCCATTGCTCTGGCTTCTGCAAATGACCGGCTACCCCGTGCTCCAATAAGGGGAGAGCGATGTCCTGGCCGCTGGCCTCGCACTTCAGCGCGATGCTGCAAAATCCGCGACTGGCGTTTCGCGATCCCGCGCTCCGCGAGTGCCTCATCGCCAAGGACGAGCGCAACCAGCCGCGGCCCTGGTCGGGTGCGTTCGCGGTCGTCTACAAGGCAATCGCCGCCGGCGACCAGCGCCCGTTCGCCGTCCGTGTTTTTACAACCGAATCGCCCGAGCGGCGCGAGCGGTATCACGAGATCAGCGCCTATCTGAAGAGCCGCAAGCTGAGCTGCCTGGTCGATTTCGAGTATCGCGACGAGAGCATCCGCTCCGCCGGCGACGGCAAATGGTATCCCCTGATCCTGATGGATTGGGTTCAAGGCGACACGCTTTTCAAATGGTGCCGCGCCCGGGCGCTCGCCGGCGACAAACAGGCCTTGGGCGAGGCGGCGCGCCGCTGGGTCGACCTGGTCAAGGAGCTGTCCGACGCCCGGATCGCCCACGGCGACCTGCAACACGCCAACGTGATGGTCACCGAGCGGGGCGAGTTGAAGCTGGTCGACTACGACTGCATGTGCGTTCCGGCGCTGGTCGGCCGGCGGAACCTTGAAGTCGGCGTCGAGCCCTACCAGCACCCCGATCGCAATGCCGACACCCATCTTTCGCTCGACCTGGACCACTTTTCCGCCCTGGTGATCTACATTGCCTTGCGGGCGTTAGCCGTTAATCCGTCGCTCTGGGCCCGGTACGTGGAGGGTCCGACACACGACAAGCTGCTGTTCCGCGCCGAGGACATCCAGCATCCCGAGGCCAGCCCGCTGGTCGGCGACTTGGTCCGCCTTTCCGACCAGGACGTGCGGGACCTTGCCGCGCGGCTCGTTGAACTTGCCCGCGGGCCGCTGGGCGCCGTTCCGCCGCTGAGCGAATTGGCCAATTCGTATGCCAAGATCGAGGCCCTGCTCCACGCGCGGCGGTGGAACAAAGCGGTCGAACTCCTCAATCGCCGCGGCCAGTTTCGCGACGCGCCGAAACATCTCGAACCGCTGATCCATTACGCCTACGAGCATTTCTGCCGCGAGCAGGCCTGGAAGGCCTTCCTGCGAATCCGGCCGGAGACGAGTGAAGTCCACGACCGCCGCCTCGTCAACGCCTGGAACGAGGTCCTGTTCAGCGGATATCCACCCGCCGAGGCGCAACGCGACCGCCTTGGCCAGGCCCGGCGCCGCGTCCACGCGCTGGATCAACTCCACCTGCTCGTGCAAAAATCTCCCCAGGCGACCGCGATCGACGACGAGCGGAGGATCGTCGAAGCGGCCAGCCGATTGCCGGAGGGGTACCAGTTCGGCCTCCAGGCGCGGGTCGATCGGGCAAGGCGGTGCGTCGACGCCGTCCGCTGGCTTGAACAATCCCTCGCCGAAGACGCCGACGACGTGGCAATCGCCGCGATGTGGAAACGGGTCGGCGCGGCCGGGGCGGAGCGGCTCGTCAACCGCGACCGTCACGCCAGGATCGATTTGGCCCTGCGCCGAGCGCCGCTCCTGGTGGCGCTTCGCGGGCTGAGCGCCGAAACGCCTGTGGACCAGCGCGATCGCGTGCTGCTCGAAGCGTGGGACGAGAGCCTGTTGGCCGACTGCCGGGAGGCTGCCCGGTGGCGCAGTGCGCATGAGGCGGCCGTCCGCCGGGCGGAACAGCTCGAGCGGCTCGAAGAAGCCGTTCGAGAGCGGTCCGACCGGCGGATCGCCGAATTGGCCGCGGGTGCCTTGCTGGCCGGATACCCACTCTCCGCACCGCTCGAAGCGGCGGTGGAGCACGCTCGCCGGCAGGTCGCCGCCAGCAGTGCTTTGGAGGTGGCTCTCCGCGGCGAGGACCGCGAGACCTTCGTCCAAATGTTCGATGCGCGGTTGATTCGCCAGTTCGCCGATCGCTTCGAGCCGTACAAGTCCCTGCTGCGCAAATGGACCCGGTCGGAAATTCTCGCGGCCAGCGTGATCGGGCTTGCGCCCGCCGTGGGCCGCGCCAGCCTTGCCATCGCCGACGCGGAACAGGGCATCTACCGCGCGCGATGGACCTGGCCGATGCCCCGCTTCACCGACCAGTGTTTGCTGGCCGTGGCGAGAAACAAGCCCGGCTGCAACGATCCGCCGGATGCGTGCGAACTCTTGCATCGCGAAACGATCGGCCGCACAAGTTGGGAGGCTGGCGGCGGCTGCCGCAGCCTGCACGCGGTGCCGCAGTGGGAATCGTGCTTCGCCGTCGTCTGGGCGTTGATCGACCTGGGGACCGTCACGTTCGCAAGCGAGCCGCTGATCCTGGGACAATTCGGCGCCGCGGCCCGGCGAGCTGAATCCGGCGGCCGCCGCTGGCGATGGTTCGGCGCCCTGGGGCAGCCGGCCGGCGCGCCCGCCGAGCCTCCTCCGCTGCCTGAAAACGAGGATCGTCCGACGTGAGCTTGATCCACCAACTCTATTGCACCCACTGCACGCACGGCAGTTCGGCGCTCGAACGGAGCCAGGGGGAGATGGCGGCGCGGATGCTGGGCTATTCGGTGCGGGCAGGGTCGCTCGAGGGAGATCGGCTCAGACAGCTTTACCGCCAGGTGGAACGCTATATTTCCTATCACCTGCCCCGCGACACGCCGGGCCATGCCAAGCTGGAGTGGACCGCCGCGGCGGCCCCGCGGCGACTGGTCTTCATTCCCTCGGCCGGCAGGCTGCAAGTCATCGCGCTGGTGAGCTATCGCCAGCGCGACAGCGCGGGCCGCCCAGGCTCCTATTTTGCCCACGTCCTCTGCCGCGAGCCGCGCCCCGCGGAGTCCGCCTGGACGGCGGCCGACGCCCTGCGGCTCTGGAACGCGCCGGGCTGGGTCGCGGAAGACGCCGCCGAACACCCCTTTGTACTGCCGGCGTTGGCGCGGGCCGACTCGCTGCTGGGCGGGGCCAGTCCGGCGATCGACGACGCGGCGTTCCTGCGGTTCCTCCAGGGCGCGCGCGGGGCGGAAGACGCGTGGCTGCCGGAGCGCTGGCGGCAGATGCCAGCCCGAGAGCGCGCGGCCTTCTTCCAGCGCGCGCTCGGCGCGTTGATCGCCGCCGGGACCGCGCGCCGCCAGACGGTCTTCCTGGCAGTTGAGCCGGAGGTTGCCGCCCTGTTGTTCTATGGCGCGGCACGCCTGGTTCCCCCGGGCGATCTGAGGGCCTCGATCGGCGTTTCAACCTTCGAGCCTAGCGCCGACCGGCTGGTCACGGCGCTTGCCGCCACGACGTTCTACGATCCCCAGACGGCCGAATTCCGCATCGATGAACTGCGTGGACGCGGCACGGCGATCAACACTTTCCGCGATCCGTGCAGCGAAGGGCTCCGCGAGGGAGGTTACGCGCCGGCCATGATTCGGCGTCTGCTGGACGACGGCTGGGAATCGGTCGATCGGCACTTGAAAACGATTGCCGCGGCCAGGTGCAAACGGATCGAGGCGCTCGAGGATTTCGCGCGGACCGAGCGGACCGTGGCCGCCTGGTTCGACTCGCCGGAGACCGCCGCCGATGACGATTGGCGCAAGCAGCCGGAGTTGACGGACTTCGCCCGCCGGCTTGTCCTCGAGCGGCTCGGCGGCGATCTTGATTGCAGGGAGAAGTGCTCCAGACTCCGCGGGCGTGCGAGCCTGGCGACGATTGTGGAACTGGCCGCGGCGACCCCGCCGGGCGCGGGGCCCGACGCCGCCATTGGCTATCTGCTCGACTGTCTTTCGGAACCGCAGGTTGAGCCGTTGCTGAGACTGCCGGAAGTGGCCGAACGGTGGAAGGTCCAGCTCCTGGTTCGCCGAATCGAGCAAGCCGAGCGGATGCCGTCGGGATGCGAGTGGCTTTGGGAAGATGGTCCGCCGCCGGGCGCCATGACTGCCGAGAAGTGCCGCGAACTGGGCGTGCGGGTGCTGCTGGGCTTGAACGGCCGGTTGGTGGCGGCCCTGCTGGCGACGCTCCAGTCGCCGCGTTTCGAGAATCTTGTCGACCGGTTGCTCGACGCCTGCGACCGCGACCCCGCGCGGTGGGCGGTGCTCGCCGAGATTGTCGGCGGAATGACCGACGGAGCCCTGATCGCGGTCTGGCGGCGCTGCGGCACGCGATGGATTGCATCCGCCGATCATGACGGCGGCGTGCTTGCCGGGCGGCTGCGGGCCGTCTTGCGAACCTTGCCGGAGCACGCAGCCGAGTTTTCCCAGCGGTACGCGCTGGTCGATGCCGGCAGGCGGCACTTGTCCGACCCCGCCGATCAGAAGCGGCTGGCCGCCTGGGATGCCTGCCGCGAGGCGATCTGCGACCTGGCCCCAGCCGCGGAGAAGGTGGGCGGATGGAGCGGGCCGCTTCTGGTTCGCCGCCTCGAGGCGGCCGCACGGCGAATGGCCGAGTCGGCCGCGGCCGCGATGCCGCCATCCGAGTTTCCAGACGATGCCCGTTCGACGCGCAAGCAGGAGTGCCTTCGCACGATCGGGGCTCAACTGCTCTCCGGCCGGGCGCTGCTGCCCGAATCGGAGTGGCGCAACCAGGCCCTTTGGAAGAAGGTTTGCTGGCGGTTCGAGATGGGAAGCTGGCCGTCCATACCGCTTCGCAAGCTGGCCTTCGGCAACGACCCGAATCGCTTCTGGATTGGCGCGGGCATCGCAGCCGCCGTTCTCCTGGGCGTGCTGGTGATCATCGGACTGGCCAACATCGGCACCGGCAAGAGAAGCTCCAGCGGAATTGTCCTGGAAAAGCGCGCCGGGCGCGTCGCCGATCGGCTTGACTCAGCCGGCCCTGCTGGCCCCTCCCTGCCCCCCGGGCCGGCCGCTCCCCGCAGCCAGTCGGGACCGGCCACACCACCGCCTGCTGCCGCCGGCGGGCTCGAGCGAGTTGGGCCGGAGCCAGCCGCGGCCGCCGAGGCGAGTGCCTCTGGGCCGGCCGACGCCCCGCTTGCGCCCGGATCGCATTCGGCTGCCGGAAGC
>JAMOAF010000795.1 GCA_023621895.1 Planctomycetota bacterium | reverse complement strand
CCTGGGCAACATCTCCTACCGCCTGGGCGAGCAGGTCCCCGGCGACACGCCGATCCCGGTGTTCGGCGACAACGAAGAGGTGCAGAAATCGTGGCAGCGGATCAAGCAGGGCCTCAAAGATGCCCTGGGCCTCGACCTTGCATCGACCACGTATCAACTTGGCAAGCTGCTCGAATTCGACCCGGAAAAGGAGCAGTTCGTCGGCAACGAGGCCGCCAACAAGCTGCTGACGCGCGAGTATCGCGAACCGTTTGTCGTGCCCGCGACAGTCTAGGCGGGGGACACGCGATGCCGCAATAGCCGCCACCAATATGATGGGCAGGCACGCCCACCCTGTGGTGGGGTTGCGAAGAAACGGTGTAGCACGATTCGGCTTGACGCTGTAAACTGCCGTGTCGAAACGTGTTACACGCCGCCGATAGGTCTGGAGCAAGACGCCTTCGCCCTGGCCATCGAGCGGGGCAAGGAGGCTCTCATGTCGAACCGTCCGTTTCGGTTTGTTCACGCGGCGGACCTGCACCTCGAGGAAGTCCCGCGGGGCGTCGCCCACGTCCCCACTCATCTGACGGACCTGTTCCTTCAGTCGCCCTATCGAGCCGCCGAACGCCTCTTTGAAGCGGCATGTTCCGAGCACGCTGACTTTCTGGTGATTTCGGGCGATCTACTCGACCCGGCGCGGACCGGGCCCCGCGGCCCCCTGTTTCTTGTCGAGCAGTGCGAAAAGCTGGCCGCGCGCGGCATCGCGGTCTACTGGGCAGGCGGCGTGGTCGACTCTCCCGACGCCTGGCCAGCGTCGGTTCACTTGCCCGACAACGTCGTTTTCTTTCCGACCGGAAGGCCCGAAGAGGTGATCTTCAACCGCCAGTCCGAACCGGTGGCGCGACTGCTCGGCGCCAGCCGGACGCAAGGGCGCCGGTTGCGACCCAATGAATACGCGGCCGAGCCGGGCGGATTGTTCAGCATCGCCGTGACGCACGGTGGCGCCGATCCCGAATCGCTCAAACGGCGCCAGATCGGCTATTGGGCCCTCGGCGGACGCCACCAACGGCAGACGCTTTTCAGCGGCCCCGAGGCCGCCCACTATCCGGGCACGCCGCAGGGCCGCAGCCCGAGTGATACCGGGCAGTTCGGCTGCACGCTGGTCGAGGTCGACCAGCGGAGAACAATCCGCCTGACGCCGATCACAACCAACGTTTTTCGCTGGCACGCAGAGCAGGTCAACATCGGCGAGAGCGACACGCGCAAAGACCTCGAGACGATTCTCCGCCAGCGGATCGAGCTGCTCGGACAGTCGCATCCCACCATGGACAGCATGATTTCCTGGACGGTGGCCGGCAGCGGCCGGTTGCTCACCGCGCTCCGGCGAGGCGGCCTGGCCGACGAGCTGCTGGAAATGCTGCGAAAAGCGTATGGTTTCGGGCAGCCCGCACTCTGGAGCCTGACCCTGGAGGCCGAGGCGGCGATTTGCGTGCCGCCGCCCTGGTTCGAGCAGGAGACGGTTCGCGGCGACTTCCTGCGGATGATTCGCGATTGGCGTGAGCAACCGCGGGCGGAAATCGATTTGACGGAGTATCTACCCGAATCCTACCTGGCCGGCTCGCTCTCGGCGGCCGCGACCGTTTCCGACGAGCAAGAGCTGAAGCGAATCCTGGCCGAGGCGGCCATGTTGGGCGTCGATCTGCTGACCCCAGAGGGACCAGAATCGTGAGAATCACAGGACTGCGCGTAGACGGCTTCGGGGTGTTCCGCGACCTGGAAATCGGCGGCCTCTCCGAGGGGCTCAACGTTTTCTATGGCCCGAACGAGGCTGGGAAAACCACGTTGATGCAGTTCGTCCGTTCGGTGTTTTACGGTTTCTCGCCCGAGCGGCGCCGCTATCTCGCCGCCATCGACGGGGAGCGAGCGGGCGGAATGCTTCAGATCGTGGCCGCCGAGGGACGAGTGGACGTGGTTCGCCGCGCCAATCGCGCTGAGCCCGCGGCCGGCGAGTCGGTGACCGTCAACTACCCCGACGGCACGCGGCAGGGGGAGCCTGCCCTGAAGACGATTCTCGGCAGCATCGACGAGCACCTGTTCAATCATGTCTTCTGCGTGGGGCTCCGCGAACTTCAGGAACTGGGCACCCTGACGGATACCCAGGCCGCCGCGATGCTCTACCAGGTGAGTTCGGGTTTGGGCTCGATTTCGCTGATCGACGTGGTCCGTTCCCTCCAAGAGGCCCGCAACCGGATTCTCGATGCCGGAGGCGGCCCCTGCGAAATCAGCCGACTGCTGGAACAGCGCAACCGGCTGCGGGCCGAAATCGAGCAGATCGGGCGGATCAGTCACGACTTCGGGCGACTTTCGGGCGAACAGGCGCGGGTCGAGCGCGACCTGGCCATGCTGGAAGAGGAGACTCGCCGGCTGCGCCACGAAGTCCGCCTTGCCGAAATCGCCGCCGCGGTCCAACCCCTCTGGCTGCAACGCGATTCGACCCAGCGGCAACTGGCCGCATTCGGGCCGGCCGAATCGATTCCCGAGGATGCCGTGCACAGGCTCGAGGCGATCGGCGACCGCCTCGGCAAGCGTCGCGAGTATCTCTCGCGATGGAAGGCCGCCTGGTCGAAACTGTGCCACGACGCCCGGGCCTTGAAGGTCAACGAGACGCTGGAACGCCTGGCGCCGCGGATCGAAGCCTTGCGGGAACAGGAGGGTTGGCTATCGACCCTGGCCGCCCGATCGGCCGAGTTGAAAGCGGAAGTCGAGGAAATGGAGGCCCGCTTTGCCCTCCAGCGCCGCCAATTCGGCTTGAGCGAGGCGGGCGCGAACCAACTCTCCGGGCTCTCAACCAGCGCGATCCAGGCCCTCCGCCGTCCGGCTCGCGCGATAAAACGCGCGCGGGCCGCCGTCGAGGAAGCCCAGAAGGCTCTCGCGCAGGAAGAAGAACGAGCCCTCTCGCTGGCCGAGCAAGTTGAGAAGGACCTCCAGGCATGGAATGCCGACGATCTTCAGACTGCCCTGGAGCGCCAAGGCCAGGCCGTCTCTCAGCTCCGCCGCCGCGTCCAGATCGACCAGCGGCTTGAACAGATGGTGGAACACCAGGGGCAACTCGAGGCGCAGGCACACCGCCTGATCGACAACCAGGTGATGCCCACGTGGATGATGCTCACGATGGGCGGGACGTTCATCGCCGGTTCCGTGCTCCTGCTGACGCTGGCGATCTACTCCCGGGGCGGCTTCAGCCACTGGGGTTGGCCCTTGGCCATCCTCTGGATCATCGGGCTGGCGGCCATCGTTTCAACCAAGGCGGTGTGGGAACGGGCAAGCGCACGCCGGTTGACCGCCTGCCGGCGGCAAGCCTCGATGCTCGAAGCCCAGGTCAAGGAAATCCGCCGCGAACGCGAACACCTCGACTGCAATCTGCCGCCGGGCGAAGGATCGATCCAGCAGCGATTGCGCGTCGCCGAGAAGGAGCTGGCCGAATTGGAGGCCTTCGTCGGGCGGGATGCGCAGCGCCAGGCGGCCCAATCCTCGGCGGAGTCGGCCGCCGAGCGGCTCGAGCGGGCCAAACAGGCCGCCAGCGACGCCCACAAGCGGTGGCGTCAGGCCCTCGTCTCGATCGGCCTGCCGGCTGACCTGGTCCCCGCGCAGGTTCGTGACCTGCTTTCCCAAAACGAGGAGATGGCCGACCTGCGGCGACGACTCGAGCATCGCTGCGAGGAGCTGAAGCAGCGGAACCGCGAGCGCGAGGCGCTAGCGCGGCGAATCGCCGACCTGCTGGCCGAAGCGGGACTCGCCTCGCCGCCGGACAACCCCGCCGCCGGTTTGAGTCTCCTCCGCCGCGCGCTGGCCGAGCAGGAGACGCGGCAGAAGCGACTCGCCGAACTTCGCAGCAAGGCGCGGCGGCTGCGGCGCAAGCGAAAGCGGGCTGACAAGTCGGTCCGCCAACTCAAGTCATATCGACGCCGGTTACTTCGAGCGGCCGGCGCCGCCGATGAGAACCAGCTTCGCAGCCGAGTGGTGCGGTTGGCGGAGGTCAACGGACTGCGCAACCGGCTGCTGGGCATCGATCGCCAAATCGAGGCGGCGATCGGCGGATACTGCCAGAGCGAAACGATCGCCGAGGCACTCCAGGGCCAGTCCGCAGAGACCCTGCGAAGCCGCCGCGCGGTCCTGGTCGAAAAGCTCGCCGAGGCTGAAAAGGCCCTGCGGCAGGCATCGGAGCAGCGAGGCCGGTTTGCCGAGCAACTGCGGCTCCTCTCCGACGACCGGGGACCGGCCGCTCGGCAACTCGAAATGAACACGGTCGAGCGGCAACTGGCCGACGCGCTGCACCGATGGCGCGTCCGCGCGGTGGCCTGCCGCACGCT
This sequence comes from Planctomycetota bacterium, assembly GCA_023621895.1. Taxonomy (GTDB): domain Bacteria; phylum Planctomycetota; class Planctomycetia; order Pirellulales; family Thermoguttaceae; genus JAAYCB01. Next base: position 1,495 of record JAMOAF010000795.1, on the reverse strand, counting down.
TGCCGATTTGCGCGCAGCCTACGAGCGCGACCGCCAGCCCGAAACCCTGCAAGAGGCCTCCGACTACCTACAGCGGATGACCGGGGGGCGCTACGGCCGGGTTTGGACGCCACTGGACGAGGACGTGCTCTACGTCGACGACCGCGAGGGGAATCCCCGCTCGGTGGAGTTTCTCTCGCACGGGACGCGGGAACAACTGTTCATTTGCCTGCGGTTGGCGCTGGCCGCCGCGTTTGCCCGGCGGGGCGCGGTGATGCCGTTGATTCTCGACGACGTGCTGGTGAATTTCGACGTCGATCGCGTCAGGGCGGCCGCGGCGGTGATGCGGGATTTCGCCGCGTTGGGGCACCAGGTGCTCCTGTTCACCTGCCACGAGCACATCCAGAAGATTTTCAAGGCGCTCAAGGCGCCGGTCAATACGCTGCCGGCCTACGCAGCGCCCAGGCGGCCCGAGGCCGTCCGAGTTGAATCGGCCCCTGCGAAGAAAACCCGCACGAAGCCGAAGCGGCCGAAGCGAGTCCTGACGCCGGCTGCTGAAGAACCAGAGCCCGAACCGGCATTGGAGTGGGAGGGGGAGGCGGAAGAGCCGGAGGAGACGCCCGCCGCTGGATTGGTGGAAGAGCCGCCGACAATCGAAGAGCCTGAGATTATCGAGCTTGGCGAGGAGGACGAAGCCCCGCTTTTCGAGTTGTCCGTGGAGAGCAACGAGCGGAGATTCCTCTTCGACGAAAACGAACGGCTTGAAGAGCAAGAGGCCGAGCCGGACGATCTCTGGGAGGATGCCGGCCGAGACCAACCCGGCGATCTGGACGAGACACCTGCTGAGCACGGCGAGGGCGAGGATGAGGAATCCGAAGAAGAGGGATCCGAAGACAATTGGGATGCGGTGGACGACGAGGAAGAATCCGACGATAGTTGGGAAGAGGTGGACGACGAGGAAGAAGAACCTGAGGACGGCCGGGATGACGAGCCGGATGAAGATATGGAGGAGGATGCGGAACAGGATTCAGAGGAGGATACTGAGGAAGGCACTTGGAGAGGTTCCTTGCGGCGCCGCCGACACGACGATTGGGACGACCGTTACGAAGACGAGTACGACGAGCTGGTGGAGGAACCGGTCGACGAGGAGAACTGGTGGGCGGGCGACTCGCTGAGCGACGGCCGCCGGGATGAGGCCTACGGCGAGAATGGCGACATGGACGACGGGGGCGCCGAGGCGGCTTGAGAAGGCGCGGAGGGCAGAAGCTGGCCGGCTGGCCAGTATGATTCGCATGTTGCGAATTCCGCTCTTGTTAGTTCGCTTTTTGCGAACTACCATGGAACCCGAGAAGAAGGCATCGCGGAGAATTTCTCGCAGCAGTCCCAGGCGGGATCGAAAAGGATGGTGATAAAGTGAAGAAGGGTGAAGTAATTTGTTCATGGGATCCGTATAATGCGGTAATAGTTTCGGAGGTTGCAGGCAAACTTCGTTTTGTAAACATTGAAGAAGGAAAGA
>JAMOAF010000860.1 GCA_023621895.1 Planctomycetota bacterium | reverse complement strand
TGCAAAGCCTGACGATCCGCGCCCCCGTGCGCGAAAAGGCTGCTCAAGCACATCCCCTGCACGTCCAGGAGTTGAAAGTCTCCCAAGGAAAATACGTCAGCGCGGGCGACACGCTTTGCAAGCTGGCGGACTACGGAGAACTATACATCGAAGGCCAGGCTTTTGAGCAGGACATCGGGGTCATTAACAAGGCAGCTTCATCCGGTTGCGGTGTTTCGGCCATTTTGGGATCAAAGTCCGCCGGCGGCGAAGAAGTGTCGCCAGGGCTTTGCATTCTCTACCTGGATGACAAAGTTGACCCGGAATCGCGGGCGTTCCACTTCTACGTAGCGCTTCCCAACCGCATCCTCCGGGAAGACAAAGCGGAAGGCAGGTGTTTCGTTTATTGGCAATTCAGGCCGGGCCAGAGAACCCAGATCCGCATACCGGTGGAGCAATGGAAGGACCGGATCGTGCTTCCCCTCGAAGCCGTGGCCCAAGAGGGGGCCGAGGCTTACGTCTTCGAGGCCAACGACGATCATTTCGACCGGCGGCCGGTCCGCATCGAGTACCGCGATCAGGATTGGGTCGTGATCGCCAACGACGGCGTTCTCAAGGTGGGGGGGATGGTGGCGGCCTCGGCGGCCCACCAGATGCAACTGGCCTTGAAGACAAGGGCTGGCGGCGGGGTCGATCTGCACGCGGGTCACAACCATTGAAACGGACTCCGGCCGACCGAGCCGGACTTTAGGACGGGACGACGTTTTCCATGCTGAACGCGATTATCCGTTTCTCGCTGCGGTATCGGTTGTTGACGATTGCCGTGGCCTTGGTGGTGCTGGCCTACGGAAGCTACATCCTGTATCACCTGCCGATCGACGTATTCCCCGACCTGGACCGGCCCCGCGTCACGGTGATGACCGAGGCTCCGGGACTGGCCCCCGAAGAGGTCGAGACGCTCGTTACCTTCCCTTTGGAGTCCGTGCTGAATGGGGCGATGGGCGTGCAGGCCGTGCGGAGCGCCTCGGGGATCGGCTTGTCGGTGGTCCAGGTGGAATTCGGCTGGGGAACGGACATCTACATCGACCGGCAGATCGTGGCGGAGAAACTCGCCCTGGCAGCCGAACGCCTGCCGGAAGGGGTCCGCCCGCAAATGGGGCCGATCTCCTCGATCATGGGGCAGATCATGATCGTCGGCATGTGGAGCGAAGGGGGGGAAACGCCGCCGATGGAGGTCCGCACGCTGGCCGATTGGGTCGTGCGGCAGCGGTTGCTGACGATTCCCGGCATCGCCCAGGTGATCACGATGGGTGGCGGTCGCAAGCAATATCAGGCGCTCGTCAACCCGAACGCGCTGCGGCAGTATGGAGTCACACTGGAGGACGTCGAACGGGCCCTGGCGGCGAGCAACGCCAACGCCACCGGTGGCTATTTGAACCGGGGCGCGAACGAGTATCTGGTCCGTTCCATTGGGCGGCTGCAAAGCGTTCAGGACATCGAGAAAGTGGTCGTGAGAGCCGATACGGAACGGCCGGTGCTGCTCAGCCAGGTCGCGCGGATTGTCGAGGCGCCCCAGGTTAAGCGCGGGGATTCGGCGGTCAACGGCACTCCGGCCGTGATGCTGACGATTACCAAGCAGCCCGGCAAAGACACGCGCCTGTTGACCGACCAGATCACCGAGGCCCTCAACGAGCTGAAGGCCAGCCTGCCGACCGATATCCGTATCAATCCCGAGGTGTACCAGCAGAAGATGTTCATCGAATTGGGCATCCACAACGTGATTGAGGCTTTGCGGGACGGCAGCATCCTGGTGGTCGTGATTCTCTTTCTGTTCCTGCTCAACTTCCGCTCCACGTTCATCACGCTGACGGCCATCCCGCTTTCGATCGTGGCCACGGGTCTTGTGTTCAAGTGGTTCGGGATGTCGATCAACACGATGACGCTGGGCGGCCTGGCGGTGGCGATTGGCGAGTTGGTGGACGACGCCATCGTGGACGTGGAGAACATCTTCCGCCGCTTGCGAGAGAACCGGCGTTCTCCGCATCCCAAGCACGCCCTGCGCGTGGTGTACGAGGCCAGCAGCGAGGTCCGCAACTCGATCGTGTTCAGCACGATCCTCGTGGTGCTGGTGTTCGTGCCGCTGTTTGCCCTGAGCGGGATGGAAGGCCGGCTGTTCACGCCTCTTGGCGTTGCCTACATCGTCTCGATTCTCGCTTCGCTCGTGGTGTCGCTTACCGTGACACCCGTGCTGTCTTACTGGATGCTCCCCAGGGCCCGAGTGATTGGGCATGACAGGGACAGCTTCGTCTTGCGGTGGCTCAAGTGGCTCGTTGGGCACGCCATCCGCTTCAGCGTCCGGCATCCCTGGCCGGTCCTGGGAGTGGTGGCGGCGGGCGTCGTGGCCAGCGGGGTGGTGGTGGCGGGGTTGGGCCGCGATTTCCTGCCGCCCTTCAACGAAGGGACCGCGCAGATCAACGTGGTCCTGCCACCGGGCAATTCTCTGGAGACTTCCAACCGGCTGGCCGGCATGGTCGAGCAGCGCCTCAAGAACGTCCCCGGCGTGGCCGCATTCGGCCGGAGAACAGGGCGTGCCGAGCTGGATGAGCACGCCGAGGGCGTCAACATGTCGGAGATCATCGTCAGCTTCGACCCGCACTCCGAGCGCAGCCGCGAGCAAGTCCTGGCCGACATCCGCGAAGAGTTGACCCAGGTGCCGGGCGTGGCGATCGCCGTGGAACAGCCCCTGCAACACGTGATTTCGCAGATGCTGTCCGGCGTGAAGGCTCAGGTGGGCATCAAGCTCTATGGCGATAGCCTGGATATTCTTCGAGCCAAGGCGGACGAAATCAAGGCGGCGATCGCCGATGTCCGGGGCGTGAAGGACTTGATGGTCGAGCCGCAGATCGAAATACCTCAGTTGCGGATCAACCTGGACCGCGACGCCCTGGCAACGAACGGGTTGAACTCGGCCGACGTGAATGAACTCGTGGAGACGGCCATGAACGGCCGGGTGGTCTCCGAGATCGTCCTTGGCGAACGGAAGTTCGACCTGCTGGTGAGGCTGGACGACCCCTTCCGCAACGATCCGCAGGAGTTGAGGCGGATGCCGCTGGAGGCGCCTCGCGGCGGTCAAATCCCCTTAAGCGCGGTGGCCGATGTCGTGGACTCCAGCGGGCCAAACACGATCAACCGTGAGAACGTGCGGCGGCGGATCATCGTCCAGTGCAACACCGCGGGCCGCGATCTGGGAAGCCTCGTGGCTGAAATCGAGGAGCGGCTGGCCCCCCTCAAGGCGTCCCTGCCCACGGGCTACTCCATTCACTACAGCGGCCAGTTCGAGAGCCAGCAGTCGGCCACCAGGACCATCGGCCTGCTGAGCCTGGTGTCGCTGGCCTGCATGATTCTGGCCCTGTATACGCTGTTCAATTCGTTCAACCTGAGTTTCCAGGTCTTGGCGGCCTTGCCGATGGCGGCGATCGGGGCAGTCGCGGCGCTGGTTGTCACGGGCCAATCGCTCACCGTGGCGAGCATGGTGGGGTTCATCTCCCTTGCCGGCATCGCCTCGCGCAACGGCATCCTGCTGATTGCCCACTACCTGCACCTGGTGCGTTACGAGGGGGAACACTTCACCCCGAAAATGATTGAACGGGCGGGGCTGGAGCGGCTCGCACCGATGCTGATGACGGCGCTCTGCGCGGGGATCGCCCTGATCCCGCTGGCGCTTGCCGCCGGTCAGCCGGGCAAGGAAATCCTCTACCCGGTGGCAACCGTCATTCTCGGCGGACTGATCAGTTCTACGGCGCTGGACTTCTTCGTCCGCCCGGCCCTGTTCTGGACGTTCGGCCGAAAGGCGGCCGAACGGGCCTTGAAAGATCATCACGAACCGGACCTGAACTGAACGGCACGCTGTAGGTCTCAGAGCACGTGCGCAAACGTCAAGTGCCGCCTCGTGGTGGGCCGCCGCTCGCGTTTGGGTGATGCCAACGTTTCCTCCGGTGGTGCGCGGCGCGGCAATGCGCTCCGCCATGGGATGGGCCGCTCTGGACCACCCTACGGCCTGCCGGTCTCAGAGCTTGAACGCGAACGTCTGGTTGATCAGCCGCAGGGCGCGGCGGGCGAGCGTTTGCGGTTGCGCGTGGATCTTGGCCTTGCCCTTCAGACCGGGGCGGAGCATCGCATCGGCCTCGTGGACCTTGCGAATCTGCTCGACGACGTAGGTCGCCCGGTCATCCCCCACCTGGCCGCGGACTTCCACGTAGTCGCCGTCCCCGTACGTCCACGGGACCTGCGCTTCGTGGATCTGGAACGCGCCGCCGTACTCGTCCTTGCCGCTCTCGGGATGCAGGTAGGTGATCCGCCAGGCGCCGCTTCCCTCGGGATGCTCGAGCCGCCCGCGGAGCACGCCGTAGTTGAGCCCGTGGCCGTAGAGCCCCATGAGGACCTGGGCCTGATAGGAAGTGCTCAAGGGCCGTTCCCTTCCCGAGGCGTCGGTCTTGGTGGCCACGTCGCCGCCGGCCTTGGCGGAGAGGTTGTCGGGGCTTGCGCGCATCTCTTCCGGGGCGATATCGACGAGGACGCCTTCGAGGGTGTCGTGGGGCATGTTGTCGAGCTTCATTTCCACGCGTTGGCCCGGCGCGACGAAATCGATCACCGCCTGGTCGATCACCAGGTTGGCCTCCATCGATTCGAGCCAGCCGATCTTGCAGATCGGCACGCTCCGCTCGAGCGTGGCGCCGAGGTTGACCTCTTCCAGCGGCGTGCCGGCCCAGCCGGCCAGGCGCCCGTCCGGCTCCTCGCGGCGCGGAATCCACTTGGGCGGGAGGACGATGCCCGTCATGCCGGCGCGGAGCTCGAGCCTGCGGCTGTCGTCGCGGCGTTCGGCGAGTTGCTGCTCGATCGAGCGGAGCGCCTTCTCGACCTGCGGGATCTCGTCGCTGGCGCGGGGGTTCTCGTGGCGCTGCTCCTTGAGGGTGGCCAACTGGATCTCGTACTGCCTGCGTTTGCCCTCCAGGTCGACGAGTTCGTGGTCGAGGTCGGGGCTTACCAGCCGCACCAGCACGGCGTCTTTCTCGACGCGCTCGCCCGGCTTGGCGCCGATCTCGACCAGTTTGCCGGGCACCGTGACGTAGACGGACGCGGCGTCGCGGGGCTGGACCTCGAACGTGCACATGATCGAGTACGGCAGCGGCACCCAGAAGATCACCAGCACCACCAGGGCGAGCCCTCCGAGGGCGGCGTACATCCGCGGCTTTTTCACCTTGTGAAGCCTCCCGGGCACATAGAAGAACTTGACCAGCTTGTAGATCGGTTGAAACAGCAGGCCCCAGATCGCCATCGCCGCGATCGCCTGGCCGATGACCTTCAAGCCGTAGGGCTCGAAGACCTTGTAGAGGAAGAACAGGATCGAGGCCAGGATGAACCAGCGGTAGATCACCGCCGCGATCGTGTAGAGCGCGAAGAAGACCTGGTTGCGTTCGGGCAGGAACGGGTCGTCGGGCGGCTCCAGCCCGAGGAACCACTCGCCCATCTTGCGGCTCAGAATCGCGGTCGCCTTCTGCCGCAGGTTGGGAATCTCCACCAGGTCGGCGAGGATGTAGTAGCCGTCGTAGCGGAGCAGCGGGTTGGCGTTGAACAGGATCGTGCTCACCGACGAGATGAACATTACGTTCAGGCACAAGTAGTGGACCAGGCCCGGTTCGGTGAACCACCAGATGAACGTGGCTATCGAGGCCAGCGTCAATTCGACGTAAATCCCCGCGGCGCCGATCGCCGCGCGGTGCCACTTGCTGGGCAGCATCCAGGAGTCGGAGACGTTGCAGTAGAGGCAGGGCGTGAGCACGAGGATCATCACGCCCATCTCGTGGCACTCGCCGCCGAAGTGCT
>JAMOAF010001046.1 GCA_023621895.1 Planctomycetota bacterium | reverse complement strand
ATCTCCGGCGAAAGCTCTTCCTTGCCGAGCGCGCGGCCGAGGTGCTCCTCGATCATCTGGTTGACGGCCAGCCGCGTCTTCTGGGGGATCTGGTCCAGGTCGATTTCGACGGCCTGCTCGATGGCGGGGAATTGGCAGTCGCGCGGCCCCAGCAGCGGGTGATAAGGCACGAACGTCGGCGGTTCGGGGCCCTCCTGGTTGTACCATTGTTCGAGGTACCGGTTGAGGCTGTCGCGATCCTGGCTGGGCAGCTTGTCGCGCGGGATCGCCTCGAGGGTGATGCGGACTTTGCGGCGCGGCGCGAAGAAGATCAGATTGGCGGCCATCCAGAGGACGGTCTGGATTGCGCGGGCGCCGAGCGAGGGGCGTTTTCCGGTCCGCGCGTAGGAGAACATGCTCCCCCAGAGCCCGACGGTGCGGACGAGCACGACGCGAGCCTCGGGGAAGCGCTGGAGGATTTCAAAAGTCGCCCGGGCGGAGCCGATGATTTCCGTCTGCTGGAGCCGCACCTTCCCCGCGGGATAGACCAGGAAGCTCTCGCCGCGGCGGAGCCCATCGACGACCGAGTCGATCATTGCCAGGGTCCGCTCGTGGGCGGCTCGGCTGTGTTCGGCCAGGTCGGGCACTTCCAAGGCGTGGACCAGCCGCATCAGCGGGCGGAGCAGCGGAATCCGGTAGATGCCGGCATACACGATCGGTCGGAGCGAGCGGCGGAGCCGCAGGTGGGAGATCACCAGGGGCGGATCGATATAGGCGGGATGGCTGGGCATGACCAGCGTTGGCCCGTCGAGCCCCTCCAATTGTTCGAGCCCGGTGATCTCGACACGATAGCGGCGGTCGAGCATCCAGCGAACGATTGTCCAAAACAGTCGGTACATGAAACTTCCTCTATTCTCCGGCGGCCCGCCGGCCGGTGGAGGCCACGGTCTCCGGAGCGCTTTCTTCCTGTTCGGCGCGCTCGTCGAGCATCGCCTGGACGGATTCTTCCAACTGCCGCGTGAGCTCCGCGGGATTGGATTTGGCTCCCTTGCCCGCGGGGACCGGGATCGGCCGGCCGAAGGTCACGGTTGCCCTCCGCGCGGCGCGAATCGAGGCGGTGGCGACACCGAGGATATCCTCCTCGAACTTGTCGAGCGTTTCGGCGATGCGTTCGACGCAGGGCTGTTCGGCCACGTAGTTGCCCGGGTAGCTGAACAGTTGCACGGCGAAGAAGGCGTCGTCGAGGTCCTCTTCGAACTCGGCCCGGCCGGGATCGTCCGGGGGGAGCGAAACCAGGTGCTCGATGGCCATCCGCCGCACCGCCTTGACGCGGTCGGGCACCGTTGCGCCCTCGACGGGGAGGTTCCAGCGGGCTTCAATGCGGCCAAGCACGAATTCGACCAGGCGCAGGATGCGTTCCGGCAGCGGCCCCGCATGGGTGCTGCCGAGGTATTCTACCTCCTTCAGAGCCAGGGCGCCCTCGGCGAGGTGATAGATCCGCTGAGGCAGGGTCAGGTCGGGGCGCGGCCGCCAGAACACGGCTCGCTCCAGGCGGCCCATCAGTTCCTCGAGCCGCGGCGTCGGGTCTTCGACATACCGGTACTTGATCGCCGCGGGGACGCAGACGATGGGGCGTTCCGCCTTCTTCGCCGCCAGCAGGGCAATCGTTGCCGGCCCCTCGCGAAACGGCATCACCCAATGGTTGAGGTGATACACTTCGCCTTCGGGGAAGATTACCAGTGGATAGGGCGCCGACAGCAGCACGTCGCGGGCCTGGCGGAGCGCGTTCATGTCGGTGCCTTCGCGATCGATGCTGAAGCAACCGTGGTGGCGGAGCAATTGCTGCCGGAGCCAGCCGCCGCGCTGGAAAACCTGCCAGGCGACCATGACGAAAAACGGGGTCCCCAGCCAATCGCTCGCACTGTACAGGGCGTGGCAGTCGGCATGACTGGAATGGTTGGGCGTGATCAGCACGCCCTCGCCGCGAGCCAAGGCCTCCCGCACATGGCCGGCATGTCGCGTTTCGACTTCAACGAGCCGGTGTTTTCTTGCCTGGTCGCGGAGGCGGAGCCGCCGCCAGAAGCGGATCCAGCGCGGGCTCAAATTGGGCGGCCACCAGCGTGGTGGTTTTGTGTACGGCTGACGGTTCATTTCGAAGCCCCCCTTTTCGGTTTTTCCCCGAGGGGAGCGGCCTGCCCTTCGGCTGCCCAACGCGTTCGGACATTGCCAAAAAACACGCGACCGTGTCCCCTCCGTTTGTGCCTCTTACTCCGCCGATTCCGCCGGCAGCGCCGCTGCGGCACGGGCGGCGAGAAGCTGCCTGAGTTTCAAGGTGCCGACGACCGTACCGGCGATCGCCAGCCCGGCACAGGCCAGGAACACTCGATTGGGCGCCAGTTGCAGGGGTCCCGACAGGAGCCAATACAAGCCCGCCCCGAGTGAGCTGGCCGTGAACGACATCGCGTTGGCGGTGCCGAGAAACCGCCCGCGCTCCCCGCCGGGCGAAAGTTTTTGCAGCAGGGCCTGCAAGGGAATGATGTAAAAACCCGCCGACAGGCCGGCCAGGGCGACCAGCGCGGCAACGTTTGCGACCGTCGGCTGCAAGGTCCCGAGCAGGACGAAGCAGACGGCCATGCCCGAAGCGCCGAAAGGAATCAGTTGCGGCCGGATCCCGCGGCCGGAAAGAAATCCGGCGGCCACGCTGCTGATCGCGATGCAGACACCCAACAGTCCGATCAGCAGGCTCGTCTTCGTATAGCCGATCGCCAGGATCTGTTCGTATTCCGGGAGGATCAGCAGCGACATCATGCCGACCATGTAAAACCCCGCCCAGGCGATTGCCACCGAGAGCAAGGTCGAACTCATGTCGCGGAACGACTGGAGGTAGGTTCCCACGAGGTCGAATTTGAGCTTCAGGGTGGGATTGGCCGCCTCGAGCCGCGGCATCGCCAGCACGCTCAGCACTCCGGCCAGGGCCACGGCCACCAGCGCCGCCCCCGGAGCCCAGAGGATCGGCTCGGCGCCGGTCGCTGGATCGGGGTCGTAGGCGGTGCTCAAGGGGCCCGCCAGCAGCGAACCGATGATCACGGCGATGTTGGTGAGCATGTTGAGCAGGCCGTTGGCCTGGCTCAAGCGATCTTCCCCGACGATTTCGGGCACGACCCCGTATTTCGATGGCCCGAACATTGCGCTTTGAGTCGCCAGCAGGAGCAGGGCCGCCAGAGTGATCCAGAGGTTCTGGGCGAGCAGCCCCACCAGGGCCAGCAAGGCGATCGGGACCTCGGCGATTTTGACAGCAACCATCACCAACCGCTTACTGAACCGGTCGGCCAACTGGCCCGCCATTCCCGAGAAGAGAATGAACGGAATCGTCAGGCAGAGGGCCGGCAGACTCTGCCCCCCCTCGCCCAGCCCTCCCTCGGCCAGGCTGCCGGACCAGATTCCGGTGGCAACCATGAACACCAGCACCTGCTTGAGGATGTTGTCGTTGGCGGCCCCAAGGAACTGGGTGCTCAACAGGGAGAGAAAGCCTTGGTTGAAAAGGGGTCGCCGTTCGGCCATGAAGATGCCCTTGTAGGTAGTTTGAAGACCGTCTCCCCCGCTTTCTTGATCAGGCGTTGTCGCTGGCAGTATATCACGGAAGCCCGCGGCTGTGAGGCATTCCAACGCGGCCCGCTTCCTCGAGATTCGAATTGCCCGGCACGCGTGCGATCGGAGACTAAGGATAAAAGAAGCATTCACGCAACCGGTTTCAAACATGGTCCGCCCATGCTGCCGGGGGGGCTGCTGCATTTGCTCGTTCCGATCGTCCATAATGATTCGGCCTCGCCTGTCCGGGCGGCGCGGATGCGCGCCGCCGCGCGGGGCCGGTGCGAGGACGATCGTCGACCGATGGCCTTGAGACGTTGAGGAAACATGATGAGCAACCGCTTGGCATTTCTGCTGATTTCGCCCATCGCCCTGTTGCCGGTCGCCGCCGCGCCTGCCGCCGATTCGCTCGCCGGAATCGTCGCGCCGGGCGCCCGCGCGGAGGTGCTGGGCGCCGGTTATGGTTTCTGTGAAGGTCCGGCCGCCGACGCCGAGGGGAACGTCTACTTTTCAGACGGCAAGAACGACACGATTCACCTCTGGCGGCCCGGCAGGCCGGTTGAAGTCTTCGTCGATGACAGCCTGGATGCCAACGGCATGATGTTCAACGCCCGCGGCGAGTTGGTCGTCTGCGAGGGGGCGGCGTTCCGCATCGTCGCCTTCGACGTGAAGACCAAGGCGAAGCGAATCCTCGTCGGCCAGGGGGATCGCCAGTACAACGAGCCCAACGACCTGGCGATCGACTCGGCCGGCGGGTTCTACTTCACCGACCCGAACTACAGGCATCGCGGGCAGGAAGCGATCAAGAAGGAGCTTGCCTACTACTGTTCGCCCGAGGGCAAGGTTGCCGTCGTCTCCGACGTCTGCACCAATCCCAACGGGGTCCTGCTGTCGGCCGATGAGAAGACGCTTTACCTGGCCGATTGCCGCGGCAAGCTGGTCTATCGCTACGGCGTGGCGTCGCCCGGCAAACTGACCGGCGAGACGCGCTGGCTCGACCTGGGCGCCAGCCCCGACGGCATGACGGTCGACGAGGAGGGCAATCTCTACGTCGCCTGCGGCGCAGCGGGGGTCAAGGTCTACTCGCGGGAGGGAGAGCCGATCGGCCAGATCAGCGCCGAGCGCGGCGTGCCCTACGCCTCGAACGTTTGCTTCGGCGGCAAGGATTTTCGCACGCTGCTCGTCACCTCGAAAGACCGGTTCCTCGGTGTCCAAATGAAGGTTGCGGGCGCCCGGCCATTGCCCGGTAAAAAATAACCGTAGAATGTCAAGCAGGGTTGTCCCGGTCTTCGCGGCCAGCTTCGTCCGCCCGACCAGGTGCGAGAGTGGGCTTGCCGCGAGAACGGGGCTCTCGCCGCAGCCAATCACGCCAGTAAACAGGAGATCAAAACCATGTCGAAGATAACGCGTCGCCGATTTCTCGCCGGGGCGGCCGCCGCTGCCGGGGCCGTTACTCTTGCCAGGCCGGGCCTGCTCGCGGCCGAGCCGGCCGTGTCTTCTATCAAGTCGGGTGCGGAGATCGTCACCCTCGGCAAGAGCGGGATCAAGACCAGCGTCTTGGGAATCGGCACGGGCACGTTCGGCGGGCGCGAACAGCGCAACATGGGCAAGGAGGCGTTTTCCAGGCTTGTCCGCCATGCCTACAGCCTCGGCGTCCGCTACATCGACACGGCCGACGGCTACAAGACCCACGACTACGTCCGCGAGGCGATTGCCGGCCTGCCGCGGAGCGAGCTGTTCATCCAGACGAAGACTCGGGCGAAAGACGCCCAGACGGCCAGGGACGACATCGAGCGATTCCGCCGCGAACTCGGCGTCGAGCAGCTCGACACGGTGCTGATGCATTGCATGACCAAGGGTTCATGGCCGGTGGACATGCGGCCGGTGATGGACGTGCTGGCCGAGGCCAAGCAGAAGGGGCGCGTCAGGGCGGTCGGCGTCTCTTGCCACGGCTGGGACCCGCTGGTCGCCTCGGCCGACCTCGACGAGTGGCTCGACGTGCACCTGGTGCGGATCAATCCCCAGGGGAAGATGATGGATGCCGAGCCGGAAAAAGTCGCGGCCCAGATCAAGAAGATGGCCGCCAAGCAGCGCGGGGTGCTGGGCATGAAGATCTACGGGGAAGGCGCCTTCAAGACCCGCGAAGAACGCCTCGCCTCGCTCAAGTACGTGCTCGGCCTGGGAGCCGTCCATGCGTTCACGATCGGCTTCAGCGACACGCGGCAGATCGACGAAACGCTGGAGTTGATCCGGCAGGCCCTCGCGTAGTCTTGAGCCGAAAATCACCCGTTTTGCA
>JAMOAF010000806.1 GCA_023621895.1 Planctomycetota bacterium | reverse complement strand
CTCTTCCGAACGAGCGGCCAGCGGCGCCGCCAGCGCGGCATAAGCCGCCATGCATAGAATAAGCCGACTCATCGTGCCGTCTCCCAAAGTGAAGTTGTGTAATCGCCAGAGACTCTGCTCCCAGTCTATCCCCGGTTGACCGGCGCCGGCCGGCCGAAACTTTTCTCCTCACCGCACGCAAGCGCCAAACCCGGTTGAACCGGAAACGATCACCTTCGCGCGACCCTTCCCGTGCCGGAATCGCACGGCGGCCCGGCGCATTGTAGCATCGGGTCAGCGATCAAGACATCCGCGGGGTCGGATTCACCCAGGAGAACGGAGCAAGGTTCAAAACCCAATTTCCAAGATTCAAGATTCCAGAAGGCAATGCTCCCCATCAAGGGCCGAGCCTTCCTGGTTCCCAAGCTGGAGCTTGGGAACCAGGGGAAGGCCGCTGGTTTAATGCCGTCCGGGAAATCGACTTATCCCCGTGGTGCGAGTTGCGGCAGGGCCCAGCGGCCGCTACGATCGACCGTGATGATTTTCGCTCGTTCTTGTTCCGGGAGCACCCACAATGAGAAGACTTCGTTTTCCGCAAATCGCGCGCCGACTGACTGGGTCTTGCGCCCTCCTGGTCCTGCTTGACCTGTGCCTCTCGATGGGGGCGGCCTACGGGCAGCAAACCCTTCGGTTCGAGGCGGAAGACGTCACCGAGCCCAAAGACGCCTGGCTGGTGAACCGGTCGTCGGACTACAAATGGAACCTCTGGTCGACTGACAAAGACGCCGAGAAGAAATGGTCGGGCGGGGTCGTGCTCCGCTCGCCGCTGGTGCTCAAGGACAGGGTAAGCGCCGAAGAAGGTGCCCCGCCGTTGCACTCGCGAGTCACACAAATCCCGCCGGGAAAATACTACGTGACCCTCGGCGGCGTGGGCCGGCCGATCGCCGTTTCGCTCGACGGCGCCTCGTGGCGAAAAATCGAGGGGTCCGGCAGCCTCGGCCTGTTCGAGGTGGGCCAGGAGGGTTTTCAGCTCTGGGTCGACGACCGCTTCGCAGCTACCACAAATCCCGGCGCGTGCTACTACGATTACCTGGAATTCTCCCCGCTTCCCGACCCCAACCGCAAGCCCAAGCTCAATAGCCCGGCCGGCAAACGCGTCGAGGAGCCCCTCAGCCGCGGCCTGGTCGCCCTGCCCGTGGAGGGCGGCGGCATCTACGTCGGCTGGCGGCTGCTCAAGCAGGATCCCAGCGGCGTCGCCTTCCACGTCTACCGCAAGACGGGATCACAATCGCCCATCCGGCTGACCAAGGAGCCGATCGCCAAGACGACCGACTTCGTCGACAAATCGCCGCCAGCCGGGGTGCGCAACGAGTACTCGGTGGCGACGGTCTCCGGCGGCAGTGAGGGCCCGCTCAGCGAATCCGCCGCGGCCGAACCGTCAACCGAAGCCAAGAACTATCTCTCAATCAAGCTCGATGGCGACCACACGTTTCAGAAGTGCGGCATTGCGGACCTCAACGGCGACGGCGTCTACGACTATGTCATCAAACAGCCCAACGCCAATATCGATCCTTACGAAAAATACTGGAACCGCAGCCCCGACACCTACAAGATCGAGGCCTACCTGGCCGACGGCACGTTTCTTTGGCGCTATGACCTGGGGTGGGCGATCGAGCGAGGAATCTGGTATTCGCCAATGCTGGTCTACGATCTCGACGGCGACGGGCGAGCCGAGGTCTGCCTCAAGGCCGGCCAGGGCGATCCGCGCGACGCCGACGGCCGCGTCACCTCCGGCCCGGAGTACCTCGTGGTGCTCGACGGGATGACCGGCAAGGAGCGGGCCCGCGCCGATTGGCCCAACCGCGCGGACTTCCCCAGCTACAACTACGCCTCGCGCAACCAGATGGCGATCGCCTATCTCGACGGCAAGACGCCCTCGCTCGTCGTCGTCCGAGGCACCTACAACGTGATCCAGGTGCTTGCCTACGAGTACCGCGCCGGCCGTCTCCGCGAGCAGTGGCGATGGAACGACGCGGAAGAGGGGCGCGGCTACCGCGGCCAAGGCGCCCATAGCATGCACGCCGCCGACATCGACGGCGACGGCCGCGACGAAATCTTCCTCGGATCGGCCGTGCTCGACGACAACGGGGTCGGGCTGTGGTCGACCGGGCTGGGCCATCCCGACCATCATTACGTGGGCGACATCGACCCCTCGCGGCCCGGACTGGAGGTCTTCTACGGCATCGAGAGCCGCCGGGCGAACAACGGGTGCTGCCTGGTCGATGCCGCCACCGGCGAAATCCTCTGGGGGCTGGACCTGCCCACCCGCCACATCCACTCCACCGGCATGTGCGCCGACATCGACGCCTCCGTGCCCGGAATCGAGTGCTATGCCTCCGATACCGACGCGGAGAAGAAGTCGAACGTCCGCTGGCTGTTCGACGCCAAGGGCCGAATCCTCCGCGACGATCTCGACTGGGGCTTCGGTCCGCGGACCGTCTTCTGGGACGCCGATCTCCAGCGCGAGCTGCTCCAGGGCCGGAAAATCGTCAAGTATCCGAGCGGGGAAACGGTCGGCCAAATCGAGGGCTCGGCCGTCGGCTTTGCCGACGTCGTGGGCGACTGGCGCGAGGAGTTGATCACGACGGTCCCGGGCGAGCTGCGGATTTACACGACCACGCATCCCGCCGCGGACCGCCGCGTTTGCCTGATGCAGGATCCGCTCTACCGCATCGACGTTTGCATTCAGGCAATGGGCTACACCCAGTGCCCAATGACCACAAAATGCCTCTCGGCCGAGTGACAGCGGCGCGCCGCTGCCGCGCCAGCGGCCGGCACGGGCCGCTCGCGCCGCGCAGACAGTCGCAGGCCTTTTTTTGCCCCCTGGCCGCAACCGCCGCCGGCCGGATATCATGGAGGGCATGCCAGATCATGAAAAAACCCCCTCTGAACGCCTGGCCACGCCGGTGCAGTTCCTCAAGGGCGTGGGCCCGCAACGAGCCGAGCTGCTCGAAAGGCTCGGGTTGGAGGCGGTCCGCGACGTCCTCTTCTTCTTCCCCCGAGATTACGAGGAATACACCGGCCGGCGCGACATCGAACAACTCGAAGAGGACAAGTTGCAGTCGGTCCGCGGGATTGTCGAGGAAGTGGAGCTGCGCGCGGCGAAGACCGGCCGATCCGTGCTGGGCGTGCTGCTCCGGTCGGGATCGCGTCATTTGCGGGCCCTCTGGTTCAACCAGCCCTTCCTGGTGGACCAATTCCATCGCGGCGACGAACTGCTCGTCTCGGGTAAGCCGAAATACCAAGGGCTGATGTGGGTGATGAAGCACCCGCGCGTGACCCAACTGGGCGAGGCCGAACCTGATCCTCAGGCGGGCATCCTGCCGCTCTACCACCTCACCGAGGGCCTTCAGCAGTGGCAGGTTCGCAAGATCGTCCGCGCCGTTCTGGAAGAATACGCCGACGTGCTCGAAGAGGCGTTTCCCCAAGCGTTTCTCGCCGAACACGCGATTTGGCCCTTGGCGCAGGCCCTCCCGGAAATCCACTTCCCCAGCAGCCGTGAGAACCTCCAGAACGCACGAAGGCGTTTCGTCTACCAGGAACTGTTCATTCTCCAACTCGCCCTGGCCGCCCGCCGGCAGCAGCAGGCTGTCGATCGGGCGGAACAGTTCGAAGCCACGGCGAAAATCGACGCCCGAATCCGCCGCTTGTTCCCTTTCGACCTGACGCCGGGGCAGGAGCGGGCGATTGCCGAAATCGCCCGCGACATGGCGACCGCGAGGCCGATGAACCGCTTGCTCCAGGGCGACGTGGGCAGCGGAAAGACCGTCGTCGCCCTGTACGCAATGTTGCTGGCCGTCGCCCACGGCGCCCAGGCCGTCCTGATGGCGCCGACGGAGGTCCTCGCCCGGCAGCACGCCCTGACGCTGAAACGCATGCTCGTCGGAAGCCGGGTCGCGATGGCGGAACTCGTCGGCTCGTTGCCAACATCGCAGCGGCAGAAGATGCTCCAGGGCATCGCCTCGGGCGAGATCGACCTGGTCGTCGGGACCCAGGCCGTGATCCAGGAAGACGTCGAGTTCCACCGCCTCGGACTGGTGGTGATCGACGAACAGCACAAGTTCGGCGTGCGGCAGCGCGCCGTGCTGCGAGAGACAGGCGCCGACCCCCACTACCTCGTGATGACGGCCACGCCAATCCCGCGGACGGTCACGATGACGCTGTTCGGCGACCTCGACGTGTCGACGCTGGCGGACAGCCCGCCGGGAAGGCAGAAAGTTCGCACCTACTTGACCGGCGAGGACAAGCGCGATCGCTGGTGGAAGTTTTTCGGCGAACAGATTCGCCAGGGCCGGCAGGGCTACGTCGTGACGCCGCTGGTCGATCCGTCGGAGGCGATCGGCGCCAGAAGCGTCGAAGAGACCTACGAGGCGCTGGCCAACGGGCCGTTGGAAGCATTTCGCCTAGGCCTGATCCATGGCCGCATGCGGCCCGATGAAAAGGACGCCGTGATGGCCGCCTTCCGGTCGGGCGAAATCCAGGTGCTTGTCTCGACGTCGGTCATCGAGGTGGGCGTCGACGTGCCCAATGCCACGTTGATGACGATCGAGAGCGGAGAGCGCTTCGGGTTGGCGCAATTGCACCAGCTTCGCGGCCGCATCAGCCGCGGCAGGTTTCCCGGCCACTGCGCCGTGTTCACCGACAAACCGGCTGCCGAGGCCCTCCACAGGCTCAAGGCATTCGCCTCGACCACGGACGGATTCCGGCTTGCCGAGATCGATTTCCGGCTCCGCGGCCCGGGCGAGTTGTTCGGCACCCGGCAGCACGGCCTGCCGCCGTTCCGCATCGCCGACCTGGCGCGCGACATGGTCGTGCTGGAGGAGGCGCGGCGCGACGCCCTGCAAATGGTGGAGGCCGATCCGCACCTGGCGGACCCGCAACACGCGCGCTTGCGGCGAATGTTGCATGCTCGTTATGGACAGGTCTTGGAACTGGGCGACGTGGGATAGCCGCCGGCTGACCGGCTGACGGCTATTGCCTATTCAAAGTTCCGCGCTCAACGTGTCGCAGTCGGGGGTCACCTGCTTGAGGTTCGGCTCAATTTTGGCGTCGACGAGCTTCATCGCCCAGCCGAAGCCGCCCTTGATGATTTCCTGCACCAGCGGATTGTCCCAGACGTCCTCGCGGTGGCCGAGCGATGTGAAGAAGACGCGGCCCTTGCCGTGCATCCGGGCCCAGGTGGCAGGGAACGGCGGGCGCTGGTAGCAGTTGCCCTTCATCCCTTGCGTCTCCTGCACGAGGACCACGTGCATGTCGGGGGCAAAGTTCTTCAGGGCGTACCATTCCTCGTTGAAGGCAAACGACTTGCCGGCGTCCTCCAAGCCGGGAAACTCAGGCGAAGTCACCCGCATCGCGGCCACCTGCTGGGCGCCATGCACGATGAACTCGCCGCCGAGCATCTGGATGTAGGGATCGCGGTCCTCGACCTTTTGGACGGCGTTCTGCCCGCCCTTGGAGTGAAACGAGTCGCTGGCCGAATGGAATCCGACGAACCCCCCGCCCGCCGCGACCCAAGCGAGCAGCTTCTTCTTCCCCTCGGGCGACATCGGGGGGGTGTTCTGGGCCGACTTGGGGTTGCAGAGATCGCCGCAGGTGTAAAAGGCGACCGCATCGTATTGGTCCAGGTCGCCATCGAACACGGTGCCGTCCTTCGTGCAGACCACTTCCACGTTGTTCTCTTTGCCCAGCCGGGTCAGCACATTGTCGGAATAGCTCGGCCCGCCGTTCAAAGGCTTGACTGGCGAGTGTTCGTAGCCGGCGGAGCGGGTGAAATAAAGGACTCGGTGCTTCTTCCCTTCGGCGGCCTTGGCCCACCCCAGCGGAAAAGCTGAAACCAGAGTCG
>JAMOAF010000542.1 GCA_023621895.1 Planctomycetota bacterium | reverse complement strand
TGCTTGTCGAGCGGCGCTTGCTGACACTCTACAAGCCGCGCGGCAGGCAGTCAACTTGATGGGAAACGTGAACGGGTGGCGGCTGCCTTGCATCGCCGCGCCGGGTACGATATTCTGCGCGGGTGTATCCGCGGCGTCCGCACTGTCTACCAGGGAGAACGGCATGCGTGGAAACAAAGCGATGACGCGATTCGTCACCCTCATCGACGTGCTGTTCCTCCTGCCCTCGGTCGTCTTCGCGGGAGATATTGTCTTGTCCAGTGGTCGCCGCGTGACCGGCTGCAATTCCGTGCTGATTTCTGCCGCGTGCGGCGCCGCCGCTGTGCCTTCGGCCCAACCGCCGTACGACAATTCCGCCATGCCGTGGACGTTTGATCCGAGGGAACTCGTGTCCACCCATGACGTCGTTTACGAGAAGCCGCGAGGCGAGCCGTGGGAAGCGATGCCTGTCGGGGGCGGGGACTTGTCAGCGATGGTCCGCTGCCCGGACGGATCGCTCGTCCTCCATCTGACGAAATCGGACGCTTGGGGGTTTCAGCAACCGCCGGACGCGCCCCAGGGAAGCCGATTCTTCAACAATGTCAGCCCCGGCACGGTTACCATCTCGCTTGGAGAATGCGCGGCGGCCTTGGCGGCGAAACGATTTCGGCAGCGGCTGGATCTGTATCGCGGGAGAATCGTTGTCGAACTCGGAGAGGCCGAAAAGAAAATCACGCTGTCGATTTGGGGCGATCCGCAGCGGACCGTCCTGCTGGTCGCGATGGACGACCCGCAACACCTTGTTCCCCAGGCGGCGGTCGCAGTGAACGAGTGGCGCGATTCGATGCGGATGTGGACCGACGAGGACCGCATCGGCGCCGTGGAGATTCACCGGCGAGCGGCTCGGCCGCACCTGGCGAATACGGGAATGCAGGGATACTTTGGGGCAAATGAGGATCCCTTGCAGGGGCGCGGAACGGCCGTGGTGGTCGGCGCCCGTCAGGCAACAGTCAGCGATTTGTCGAAGGATGAAAAGACGGCGTCGATGCGGTTGGCTTTTCACGACCGGACGTCACGCCTGATCGCCATTTCCTGCTCGGTCGCGCCCCACGGCGATCCGCTGCCGCGCGCGGCAGCGGACTTGAAGGCCGTGCTTGCCCAACCGCTGAACGAGCTCCAGTCGCGGCGGGATGCGTGGTGGAACGCGTGGTGGGGCAAGTCGCACCTGAAACTCGCGAGCGACGATCCGCTGGCCAGGCGGCTCTGCGGAGCATATCACGTCCACTTGTATGCGCTCGGATGCACGAATCGCGGACCGGCGCCGTGCAAATGGGACGGCGGTCCGGGGTTGATGCGCCGTGACGAGCGGACCTGGGGGCTGGCCGAATGGGTCCAGGAAATCCGCTTCACCTATATGCCTCTCTACGCGGCCAACCGGCAGGAAATGGCCAAAGGGCTGACGGATCATTACACCCGAATGCGAACCTACCTTCGCCGGCAGACGGAGACGATGTGGGGCCTCGACGGATTGTGGATTCCGGAAACGGTTCTGCCTTGGGGGCATGCCGAGGATTTCATCCTGAAAGCAGACGGTCCCGTCCCGGGCGAGTATTTCCTCACTCGTGATCCACGAACGATTCCCTGCGGCAAGTTCGAGCAATTCAACGGATATATCGGGTTTCTCTTCACGGCTGGCTTGGAAATCTGCCATCACTACTTGGAGTACGACGACTACTTCCCGGACGCCGCGTATCTTCGCGACGAGGCTTATCCGGTGGTACGCGAGGTGTGCCGATTCGTCGCCCATCTGCTTCGCAAGGAAACCGACGGCCTGTATCACCTCGACCCGGCGAACGCCCTGGAAACCTGGTGGCTGGTGCGCGATCCGGCCGACACGCTCGACGGCATCCGCGCGATTTTTCCACGATTCATCGCCCTCTCCAATCAGTACCAGGCCGACGCGGAACTGCGACAGAAATGCGAGGAGATCCTCGCCCACCTGCCGCAGCCGCCTCGCGCGCACTGGGACAGCACGGGAAAACTGACGGCGGACGCCGATTCGTATGCGCCGGCGGGCGCTCTGGGGCCGATCCAGGAGTCCCGCAACTATGAAATCCCGGCTCTTTATCGAGTCTACCCGTTCGGTCTGTCCGGGATCGGGTCAGCCGACCGCGACGTCTGCGTTCACACGTTCAACCGGCGCATCTTCGGCATCACCAATAGCTGGTCGCTGGATGCCGTCTGGGCCGCGCGGCTGGGGCTGGCCGACGAGGCCGCGCGGCTGCTCGGCGAACACGCCCAGCAGTATCACCGGTTCCCCTACGGTGGATGGGACAGTAGCAATTCCAGCGTTTGGCCCGGAGGACTGTCCGCCTGCCCTTACGTGGACGGCGCCGGCCTGAGTGCCTTCTGCCTCCAGGAGATGCTGCTGCAAAGCCACGAGGGAGCGATTCGTGTCCTGCCGGCGACTCCAAGAACATGGAGCGGCCTGTTCCGGTTCCGCGCACGCGGAGGTTTTCTCGTTTCGGCCTGTTTCTCGGAAGGCGTGCCGGTGTTCGTCGAGATCGAAAACATTGCGGGCCGGCCGCTGGCGATCTATCATCCGTGGGTGAGGTTTGACCGCGCGACGGATGAGAATCCGCCCTTGGTCGTGCGGTCGGGCCAGGACACCCGGACGATCGCGTCGCCGGAAGCGATTCTTCGTTTCACGACAAAGGCGGGAGAAAGAATCCTGCTGTACAAACCAGGAGCGTTTTGACACGCGCATGTTCCGGAGGAAGAAGTTCGCCGGCACGCCCGGCTGGTGCAACGGGGGCACTGAATCCCATCAGGAATGATGAGAAAGGAAAGCCGTCATGTGCAACACGAGACTGTTTCGGACACCGATCGCCTGCTGTCTTGCAGCGGCGTTTCTTTCGAGCGTCTCGGCTGGCGAGCCGGCCGGACAGGAACTTCTGACTGCCGCCGGAAAGCCGGCCGAGGGGCCGCTCGACGTTTTCTTGGGCGAGCCACTGTTCGACATGCAAGTCGTTTTCGACGGCGGAAACGACGTTCGCGAGCCATACCTGGCGATTGCGGTCGACGGGACGCTGCTGGCGGTGCGCAACTATCAGAAGCAGCTTCGCCGCAGCGAGGACGGAGGGCAAAGCTGGGGGGATATCATCGAGGCGCCCATCACCCATTCGGACAGCAACATGATCGTTGATGACAACACCGGCAATATCATGTCCGTGCGAATGTGGGATGGCGCGGACAAGGTGTTCCGCAGCACCGACCACGGCAAGACATGGGCGGAGGAAAAGACCACGATCAAGCCCAACGAGTTGATGAAACGGCTCGAGGAAACGGGGGTGCAAAAGCGAGTCACGAAGGGGGAGCAGGGCAAAAGCGGCACGTACTACGTGCACGCCAACGCCAGCGAAGCCGGCGTCACGCTCCGGCATGGGGAGCACATGGGGCGGTTGCTCGTGAGTGCCACGTTCCGGCCGCACGCCAAGGCCCACCCGTCCGATCGGGAGCCCGCCGACGCGATCTTCAGTTGTGCCATTTTCAGCGATGATCATGGCGCCACGTGGCAGGTCAGCGACTTCTTCCCGGAAGGATATACCGAGGAGGCGGCGCTGGTGGAGTTGCACGACGGCCGGATTTACTACAACTCCCGCAGCCACAGCGGATACTACGACAAGGCCTTTGCGCGCCCGCTTCGGCCGGATGAAACGCTGCGCCGCGAGGCCTGGAGCGACGACGGCGGCCAGACCTGGAAGAACCTGCGCATCAGCCAGGTGCTTCCCGACGGCGGGGGATACGGCAGGGGCTACGGAATGAAAGGCGGGCTGGCGCGCCTGCCCGTCAAGGGCCGGGACATCCTGATTTTCAGCAACGCGGATACGGCCGGAGGGGATCGGAAGAAGATGACCGTCTGGGCCAGTTTCGACGGCGGGGAGACCTGGCCCGTCAAGCGGCTCGTCTACGCACCGCACGGCGCCTATTCGTCGTTGGCGGCCGGGCGGCCGGCGACGGACGGCGAGAGCCGCGTCTACCTGCTCTTCGAAGGCGGTCCGGACGGCAGGTACTCCGCCATGCGGGTCGCCCGCTTCAATCTGTCCTGGATACTAAAAGGGGAACGGACGGGCAACGGCCAGGTGCCGGAGTGGGCCTTGCCGTGACCGCGGAACAAAGTCGCGACCAAGGCCCCGCGGGGGAAGGACGATCATGCGTGCGGAATCGTCGACCGCGCGTTCAGAGAGAAGCCACGGCCTTGTTCGGCTTGGCGGTCAATGCCATGCTTGCGCGAGGTTTCGACTTCAGAATCATGGGAGGTTCGCTATGAGATTGCGGCTCATGAACCGGCGGCAACAGGCTCGGTATCAACCGGCAAGATTCCAGTTCAATTGTGCGGCCTTTCTCGGTTTCCTTGCCATCGCCTGGAGCCTTGCATCATTCTGCGGGGCGGAAACGGTCAAGCCCGCTCTCGACGCGGGTCAGGAAGGGCAATGGTGTTTTGCACGCGGGGCTTGGCGGATGGGGCCGGGTTTTCTCGAACAGCAAGACAGCGACGGCGGAAGCCTGGCGATCCTCCGCGAGCCCGCCTTCTCGGATTGCAGGTTCGAGTTCGAATTCAACGTCAAGCCCGTCGGATCGGGCGTGCGCGCGGCCGCCGCCTGTTTCCGAGCGACCGGCACGCTAACCTACTACTGGCTGCACCTGGACACGAAAAACGACAACGTGATTCTGGTTCGATCCACGCCGTCAAACACGTGGATTGAAATCGCGCGGCGGAGTTGCCCATTGGATGAGGATACCTGGTGCCAGACGGCGGTCGTCTGCCGCGGCCCGGAGATCCTCGTGTCGGTCAACGGCGCCGAGGTGCTGAAGGCAACGGACACGGCACTGGCCGCGGGCCGTGTCGGCTTGGGAACCAGCCAGGGCCAGGTGCAGTTTCGCAACATCCGAATCGAGGGCGCCGTGCAGGACCGGTCCGAGCCGCTTGCCGACGAAACGGCAAAGCTCCCGTACAGGGTCATTTCACGGGGCGAGGCGGCCGGCCCCTACCAGGCCTTCCCCGACGCCTGCCGGCTGGCCAATGGAGACATCATCGCGGTGTTCTACGCCGGCTACGGGCACGTCTCGCTGTCCAACGGCGACTGGCCCAAGGGCGGCCGAATCTGCACGGTCCGCTCCAGCGATGAAGGCCGCACGTGGACCGCGCCCGCGATTCTCTACGACGACGGCATTGACAACCGCGATCCCCATATCGCGCAGATGCGCGACGGCACGCTGATTTGCAGCTTCTTCTCGCTCGAGCGCGCCGATCGGTCCGTCAGCAATGGCGGCTTCCAGTCGCAGGGAGTGCAGATCGTCTGTTCGCACGACGGCGGAAAGACATGGGACAGGGAGGCGCGCACCCTGGTGTCTTCCGGGTGGGTGTGCTCCGCCCCGGTTCGCGAAATGCCCGATGGGACCTATCTCTTGGGTGTTTATCGCGGAGATGAGTGCGGCGGCGTGATCCGGTCTACCGACAAGGGGAAGACCTGGAGTGAGCCGGTCCCGATCGGCAAGGAGGCCGGCCTGCCGCTGGACGCGGAGACCGACGTGATCCTGCTGAAAGACGGCACGCTGTATGCGGCGCTCCGCAGCAGCACCATCAATATGCACTACGCGACCAGTCCCGACCTGGGGCTGACGTGGAGCCCGGTTCAGGATATCGGCTTTAAAGGTCATGCGCCCCACCTGTATCGCTTGACCACTGGCGAGATCGTGCTGACCCACCGGGTGCCCGCCACCTCGATGCACGTCAGCCGCGACGAAGCCAAGACGTGGCTGGGGCCGTACCCGATCGATTCGGTCGGCGGGGCCTATCCGGCCACCGTCGAGCTTAAAGATGGGTCGCTGCTGGTCGTCTA
>JAMOAF010000360.1 GCA_023621895.1 Planctomycetota bacterium | reverse complement strand
GTGGTCCATTTCAGAAATGATGTCAGGGTTCCTTCAATGATGTAGGTTGGGCGTTCCCGCCCGACAAAGAACGACGGGCAGGAATGCCCATCCTACCAATGAGCTTGCACGATCTTCAATCTCGCCGCACCGCCGGGCCTCCGGGGCTTGAATCCGCATCTCCCGATCACGGTCCACTACCGCCATCTTCCGCCGAGTTCGTATCGCTCTTGAGCGAAATGCTGCAGCGATTGCGCGACATTAAAGGAACCGCTCTCGACGGGCGCTAGGAACCTTGACATCATTTCTGAAATGGACCACTAAGCCAGCCCAGGGTGCAGCACGGCGAGTGAAACGAGCCTTGCGCAACCCTGGGTCAGGAGCTCGTTTGCTCTGCCCGTCCCGAAGGGACACCCCTAAGCCAGCCCAGGGTGCAGCACGGCGAGTGAAACGAGCCTTGCGCAACCCTGGGTCAGGAGCCGCGCAAAACGCGGCTAGCCCCAACGGGGCGGTCGTAAAGAAATAAATGACCGCGCTGGTCAATCCCAGGCGTAGCGCTGATCGAGTGCGATCCGATGCCTTCGCCAGAGCTCCCGAAACTCGTCCTGGAACGAGATGCACTTGTGGTGCCTGGTGCTGTAGACAATGTGGACAAGCACGTTGGCCAACGATTCAGCCATGCTTTTGGCCTCTTTGTTAGGGCCGCCCCGCTGGGGCTGACAGGCTCTGAGGCGGCTTCTGACCCAGGGCTGCGGTCGGCTCGTTTCACTCGCCGTCCTCCGCCCTGGGCTGGCTTAGGAGTGTCCCTTCGGGACGGGCCGCAGGAAACGGGGTCGGAAGTCCCTCTTCACCGGCTCCCCTGGCCGACTATCCGCTGATCGTCACCGAGCAGTCGCTGGCAATTCCGGACGCCGTGGAAACCGAGCGCTGACGCCGGCGACGTGCGTGCTTGGCTAAATGAGCTTGCGTGTGATTCCGGGATGAATTCATGAGAGCGTGATAGCCGCTTTCGGCTTGCCCCGCGGCGCGCCTGCGCTGCGGCACAACCCGTACGTAACGAAACGCGGGGCAAGCCCACGCGGCCATCTGGATAGCAGCCGCTTTTTCCGCGAATCACGCAGGTCGATTTAGTTGGCACGCTCGGCGCTGCGGAGCCAGACCAGCGGCACCAGGCAGTCGAGGTCGCTTGCCGTCCCATGCTTGCCGGTTGTGGTTCCATCCTTTCCCGCAACCTCATGCTGACCGTGGTCCGCCGTGATGATGATCGCATAACCGCGGGCGCGCAACCACGGAACAATCTGTTGCAGCCAAGCATCGGCGCCGGCGCACGCTTCGGCCGCTTCCTTGGAGAACGGTCCGCGGGCATGGAATACGTCGTCGGTTTGCCCATACTGCACGATGACGAATTCCGGCTTCTTTGCCTCGACGACTTTCATCAGTTCGGCCAGCACGTCCTGGTCGCTGATCATGTCTGGAACCGAAAAGTCCGCGTAGCGGCCCAGCAGGCGGTCGCCCGTGTAGTCCTTCCGGCCAAATCCTCCGCTCTTCATCCCGTTTGCGCGCAAGACGCTGCAAAGGTCCTCGCACTGGAGCTGCGAATCCTTGGTGAGAATGCCGGTTGTCTTTTGGGACCCGCCGGTAATCATGCACCCAAAATTGAAGCATGTCGCGCTCGGCAGGACGGAACGCAATTGGGCCTGGTTCGTGTCGGTTGCCAGGCTGTTGAGATAAGGCGTCTTGCTGCGCATTTTACTCCAGATTGCCGCGCCGAAGGCGTCGACGCCGAGAATCGCCACCTTGTTTGATCCCTGCAAATCCTTCACGATTCGGTCGATCGGCGGTGCTTCCGCCTGCTTGGGCGCGGGCACGCCGAGGATTGCCGCGACGGTCGGCGCAAGCGCCTGCATTGGGTGCGTCTGGAGAGCGGCGCCGCTCGGCGGCGCTTCGGATGCCGCGACGGGCAGGATCGCGCACGATATGGACACGAGTGCGAGCGAAGACAGTCTGGATACGTTCATCACGAATTCTCCGGTGGGGTCGAATGTCTCGTTGCAGACGCTCTGGGTCTCGGTTCAGACGCGGCCGGGCCAACTCGTGGGCGCAGGGGTCTGACGCCCCGGGAGGTCGGAGCACGGAACCGTCGAGCGGGATGGAGCGCTTTCGCACGTCTCGCTCCGAAGATACCATAGGTGCGAGCCGCAAAGAAGACTGCGGCCGCTTTAGCGGACAAGAAATCGCTGGCCGATGACGAGCGTCGCGATCGGGAACATCGCCGGTCCGGCCGCCATTGGCTCCAATCCTTCGAGGGTGTCGAAATGCAGACTCGTCAAACCATGCGGATCATGATTCCGGTCGTGCTCTTGTCCCTCAGCGGCCTGCGTCCGGCAGCCGCCGGCGCTCCGCTGGATGACGCCGTGGCCGTCTGGCACATGGATGCGACGGGAGACTCGGCGAAGACGAGCGGCGTGTTGGCGGTCGAAGGGGCCGTCGAGCTCGGCAGGGAACTCACCGGCGCCGAGCGCGCCGCTTCGCTGCGCCGCGGAGGCGACGGCCGGGTTGCCGAATTCCGCGGCGGCTATCTTCGCGCCGGGACCTCGACCGAACGGCCGCTGGCCATTGCCGGCCGGGAGATGACTCTCACCGTGCGACTGCGGGATTCGACCGCAGACTGGGCGGCGCCGCTCGTCGGCCGCGACGACCCGGCCGGCCAGTACGCCAATCTTCTCTACGGGCGCGATAACTCGCTGCACTACCTCTGGCAGACCGAGCCGATCGAGCGCCGCGCGCTGGGCCAATTCCGCTCCGCCCCGGGGATGTACGGGTTCAACGGTGAAAGCAACGACCAGCACCACTTGTCGCCTTACCAGCCGGGCGAGTTCGCCGTGAGCACGATGAGCCTGAATACCGAGGGAGTGGTGACCCTGTTTCACAATGGCCAGAAGAGAACCGGGACGATCGACCGCGCCAGGCAGAACATCGGCGACGCCGTTTTCCGCGTGGGCGCCAAGCACGACGATTGCGAATTCTTGGAGGGCGAGATCGCCGAGATTCTCGTCTATGACCGGGTGCTGGCCGATGCGGAGCGAGCGGCGATCGAAAGCGGCTTGCGGCTGAAGTGGGGCCTGGGCGAGGGCGTTCCCGGCCCGGACGCGCCGCCCCCGTCGCGGGGACTGGTGCTGCACCTGGACGCCGCCGACGTCCACGCGGACCGCGGCCGAGCCGGCCAGCCGGGCCCGTTGCCGGTCTGGCGGGACAAATCGCCCCTCGGCCGCCGCGTGGTGCAGAACGATCGCGGCCGTCAGCCGGAGCTGGCCGCCGCCGGGCTGGGCGGAAAACCCGTCGTCCGCTTCCGCGGCCAACAGTTCCTCGAAGGCGCCGCCGTGCTGCCGGCCGGCTGCCGCGAGTTCACGTTTCTGGCGGTCTGGAAGCGGAACCACGCCTCCGGGTCGGAGGTCATCTGCGAGCAGAGTTCGCCCGGCGCCGGCCGGCGCGCGTGCCTGCTCACCACGAGTGGAAGCGGCCGCGGCAAGGATTTCCTCGACGGGGTTCTGCGGCTCCGCGTGCCGGTGGCGCTGGTCGGAGCTGACTCGTGGCACGACGTCCTCGTGCGGTTCCGCGGGCCGAACCTGGAACTGTTCGTCGATGGCGTGCTTGTCGACGAAGAGTGGCCGCATGGCCAGCTCGCCGGCTTCCGCGCCCCACTGTTGATCGGCGCCGGATACGAACAGGGCCAACTGAGGGCCGGCTTCCGCGGCCAGATCGATCACGTGGCCGTCTGGGACCGCGCGCTCGGCGACGAGGAGATCGTCGCGCTGGCCGGTGGGCCGGAGGAAGTCGCCCGGCGCGAGGGCCAGATCAACGGCCCCGTGCAGACCTCGGCCCAATACTGGAAACCGCGCGGCTACAACGCTTGGGCCGGCGATTGCATGCCAATGTTCCACGAGGGTACGTTCCGCTTGTTCTACCTGTTCGATCGGCGCCATCACGGCAGCAAGTGGGGCCAAGGCGCGCACCAGTACGGCCAGTTGTCCAGCCGCGATCTGGTGTCCTGGGACGAACACCCCCTGGCGGTGCCGATTGTCGAGCAGTGGGAATGCTCGATGGGCACCTGCGACTGCATCTGGCACGAGGGCGTCTACCACATGTTCTACACGGACTGCGGGAGCCGCTGCGAATACAAGGACAAGCCGCAGCGTGGGAGCTGGATTTTCTGCGCCACGAGCACCGACGGAGTCCATTTTCAGAAAGACCTCAAGCCGCTCGTGCCCGGCGGCGACTGCACCGTGTTTCGCGATCCGGCCACGGGCCTGTTCCACCTGGTCCGCGGCGGCGGCAACCGGCTGGTCTCGAAAGACCTCCGCAATTGGGAAGAAGTGCCGGGCGATTTCGTCGAGCGGAAGCCGGGAACAACCGGCGAATGCCCGCACGAGTTCGAGTGGAACGGCTGGTATTATTTCATCCTGGGCACGAACGCGATCTGGAAATCGCGCGGCGCGCTGGGCCCTTGGGAGGAGCTCGCGCCGACGATCTACGACGGCCTGTTCGTGCCCAAGGTGGCCGAGTTCACCGGCAACCGGCGAATCCTGGCGGGGTTTCTTTTCGAGCGCGGTTGGGCGGGCCACCTGGCCTTGCGAGAACTTACCCAGAAGCCCGACGGCTCGCTGGGCATCAAGTTCGCGCCGGAGCTGATCCCGGAGAGCGGCCCGCCGCGGCGGCTCGCGTTCACGGCGCTCAGCGCCGCGGCCAGCGGCGACGGCAGCCGAATCCATATCGACGCCCCGGGCCGGTTCGGCGTGGGGATGCTCTGCGGAGCGCCGCGGAACGCGCGGATCACGTTGCGGGTCGTTCCGCGTCCGGGCACGGCGGCCTTGGGCCTCTGCCTGCGGGGGCAAGGCGAGTATGAAGGCGGCTGCGAGCTGCGGTTCGAGCCGGCCCGGCAACGGGCCCAGTACGGCGCGCCCGAAGGGCGCGGCCCCGCCAAGGACTCGACCGGACGGATGGCCTTGGGCCGCGACTACGCGATCGAGAATGTCGACGGGCTCGATCGGCCGTTTCAACTCGATATTGTTGTCAAGGGCGACATCATCGACACGTGCATCGACCAGCGGCGGACGATGATCACGCGCCGAGACCCCGAACCGGACGGCGACCGGCTGTTCTTCTTCGCCCGGGATGGAGAAGTGCGTTTCGAGGAGATCACCGTCCGGCCGCTTCGCTGACCCATTCCGGGCACGAGCGGCCGGATCGCGCCGGCGGCTTGGATGGGCAAGACTAGGGAGGGGAGCCGGCGCTCGATTCCCGCAGCTTGCCGAGCAGTTCATGCACCTTGCCCACCACGGTTGCTTCGACCGAGGGGGCGAAGCGCGCCGGAGCGTGGGTGTATCGTGTCAGCGATCCTTCCGCTTCGTAGCCGCCCTCTTTCAGAACACGCAGCGAGGGGAGGTAGTTGTACATCTCGTTCGAGTACCCCGCCACCCAGACCGGCGGCCCGGTCAGTTCCTTCTTCAGCCGCAGGGAATAGTCGACGACGACTTCCCAAGCGAGGGCCACCAGGGTCAGGTCGTCGCCGAAGCGGGCCACGTGGACGTAGTACGGGTAGGTTTTGCGGAGCGTGCCGGTTTCATCCAGCTCCTTGAGCAGGACCTCGGCGCGGCGGCGCTGGATCATCGTTCGGGCGTCTCCCGTGATCTTCGTCTGCCGGACCAATTCCTCACGGGTCGGCGGGGTGTCGAACTCGAGCGGGACCTGCTCGATCGCCACCCGCAACGGTCCGCGTACCGGCCGGGCGTCCGACGAAATCGCCCGCGACACCGCCTCGGCCAATTGCCGCCCCTGCTGCTTCATCGCCTCCAGCCCGCTGCCGGTGGGGCACTGATCGGCGCCGCAGCCGGCGAGGAACATGGCGACGGCGCCCGGTTG
>JAMOAF010000823.1 GCA_023621895.1 Planctomycetota bacterium | reverse complement strand
GCCTTGTGCGCGGACCTTGTCTTGAAGCTTGACGCCTGCGAGCGCCAGTAGTCGCATCGCCCCCTCGCCAAGTTCAGGTTGGTCGAGCCGCAGAACGATCCGATCGCCCTCAACCTTCGGCGTCACGAAGGAGAGAAGCGACTCGAACATCTCGCGTGAGACCTGCTTCTGGCCATTCGGGGCACTTTCGTACATGCCGCGAAGCATCTTCGGCAGATGCGAGGCCAGACGACTAGCTGCTTCCTCCGAAGCCGACTGGACGATGAGCTCCACGCGGAGCCGGGCGGGGTCCAGCCTGACGGCAGCCCAAACAAGCCCTTCGGTCAACACGTCGCTCGAACCGCCGCCCAATTGCCGCGGCAATTCGGGCATCAACTCCACCACCGTTCGCCGCACGTAGTCCGGCGGCAGCACCAACACCTGCACCGGCCAGCCGCCGGCGGCCTGGAACGCATCCTCCAGACCCTCGCGCGCCGAGGGAACGATCGAGCCTAAGGCGGCGGCGAGGTCGGCCTTGTCATCCGGCGTCGCGATGACGAGGCCCCCGCGCGTGCAGACGTTCATTCCCTGGAACTTTTTGCCCAGGCGCTCCACCACCAGCTTTTGGTTGACGGCCTTGGTTTCCCTGATAAAAACGAACGCGGCAGGGTCGCTTTTCGATCGCGGGATGCCGATTGTCGCGTAAACCGGCTGGCCGGCCGTTGCGGATTGCAGCGTCTCGATTGCCGTCGCGGCGTCGGCGGCCCAGCCCCGGTAAGCTTCCTCGATTCCGGGTAGCGCTGATTTCAGCTTGTCGGGTAGTTGGGGCAGGGCAAGTCTCGTTGCATCGACCTTGATGACAAGGGCCGTCGTCTCGCCGATCAACGGCCGCACGGTCGCGGCGTCGCCGGCCGCGCTTGCCGGTTCCGAAGCCGCGGCGCCGCTTCCAGCGATCACGGCAAGGAGCCAGGCCAGCGTGCAAGCGACCGGCGGCAAACAACAGTCGAGTCGTGTTCGGTTCATCATGGTCTCCGTTCAGTTGTTGGTTTTTCGGATCCGTCGCTGCCCGGGAGGGCGGCGCGTGCAGGCTGCCTATTTCGCCTCGTCGGCGAACCGCAGGACGAGCTGGTAGCGGATGTCCGGCGTCTCACGACCGCTCAAGACCGCGTGGTCGCCCTGGAGCCGGTAGTCGAGCGGTTTGCCGGTGGCCGGATCGAGAGGAGCTGGCAGAGCCAGCTCGTCGAGCGAGGCAGGCAGGCGCCTCCCATGGGTCGCGCCGTGCAGGCGGATCGCCTCGACTGTCTGGACCAGGGCCAGTTGCTGGTCCGCTCGGGCGGCCCTGCTCTGCGCCGTGAGCACCGCCGGCAGCAGCATTTGCACGGGCATGGCACTCCAACCGACGCGATCCGGTTTCACGTGGAGCATCCCCTCGAAGCCGAGCACGCGCGTCTTCGCGTCCGCCTGCCAGTAAGGGAGCTTCGACCATTTAAAGCAATCATCGCGAGCCTCGTCGTAGTAGCGGACCAGGGCCAGAAACACGACCTGCGCGGTGGGGTAGGCCTCGACCTGCTCCCGAGCCAGGCCACAGTCGTTGACCAGGTAGCGCTTCGCGCCGGGATAGGCGGCTGCGACAAATCCCACCAGCATCGCCCGGGCGGTCTGCCGGTCGTCGCCGCCCGCGGAAACGCCGAACTCGCCGGCAATGCTGCCGAACTGCGGCACGAGCCGATCGAGAAAGTCCTGCCAGTAGCCGGCCGGCCGGGGCGTTTCACTCACTTCGCCGAGCGCCTTGAATTGCAGGTAGAGCAATTGCCGTTCGACCGCCAGCGAACGGCGGATATCAACCAACGGGCGAGGCAGGGATGCGAACGCCCAGTAGAGATTCGGAGCCTCGCGATGCTGAACCAGGTAGAGGGCGTCGTCCCAGGTGATGCCCGCACAGGCAATCGCAACCAGGTGCGAGATCAGGAATTCGTCTTGGGCGATATGGCGGACCATCGCGTACTGCTGGCCGAGGACCGCCATCGCATCCGCGATCCGATTCTCGGCGATAGCCAGCTTGCAGCGGAGGTTCTGCGTGCGGGCGATCTCGCGCATCGCCTGCAATTCCGGCAACAGGTACCCGAATGGGTCGTTTGTGCCGCGCAGATTCCGGTCCAGATCGAACTGGCGCCGCCGGGCCGCTTCTTGCAGCAGCGCCGGCTGGAACGACGTCAACTCGAGGTAGCTCTTCAATTCAGCCTTGGGCAATTCGCTTGGCGGCATCGCGAGCCAAAGACCGGGAGGGACGTCGCTCCACGACTTCTTCTCCTTCTGCGCCCGAACGCCGGCCTCCTCGTGCATCCGGTGGAGCCGATCGCGGGCGGCGTCCTGCTCAAGAAACCCCATGGCCTTGAGATAGTAGATTGCCGCATTTCCCTCGATCAGGTCGAAATCGTCCGGCACGAGTTGATGTCCGAGCGCCGGGCGCGGTTCGTCCGCCGGATAGAGCGTCATCTCCATCGTCTGGATGGTGACGCCGGTCTTGTCGTCCTTTTGCCTGAGCCAGCCTCCTTCCTTGACCGGCTCATCGCCGCTCGCCGGCACAAGCAAAAGGGCGGTCGCCAGCAGCGCCGCGCCAACGCGCCCCAAACGAACGCAACAATCGCGAATCTGCCATCTCATCGTCGCTCTCCGTTTCTTCGCCAGGTCCGGCGGCAAATTGCCCGGGGGGTACTACAAGAAGGAAGCGGGCGTTTCGTGCAGAAGCTCTTTCAACAACCGCTTGCGGGTGATCTCCGGTTGCGGATTGGCATCCGGCGCGACCCTTCCGGGCACCTCGGCCCGCCGCGGCTCACTCTCCGGCTGATGCCCGCCCCCCGCGCCCCGCCCGGCCTGGGCGGGCCCCCTTGAATGCCCGGGGTGTTGCCGGAGATGCATTCCCGCGTGGTACGTCGGCTCCTCCCATCCATAGGCTGAATCGCTGCTGCCGAGCGGATCGGCGATCATCGCCAGCACGGCAGCGTCCTCGGCGGTCGCATTCGGCGTTTCCGGGTAAGTCGCGGGAAGGGGGCGCGCGCCGCGCCCGGTCTCTGCATCGGAGGCGTGTCCGGAATTCTGTTGATTTGGCCCCGGCGGGTGCCTCCCCGTCTGTGCCGCGGTCTGGTCTGCCGGACCGTGGGGCGGGGCGGTCTGATGGAGCGCGATCAACGCGGCCGCCGCGCCGACGACCACGCCGCATGCCCACGAGCATGCAATCGCGGCCATCCGCGGATACAGAAGACGGCCCCGCCGCAACCGCCGTCGAAGCGTTGCGGTCTTGGAGACCCTGTCGATTTCCGGTCGTGCCGGGCCCAAAAGCGCAGCCCGCTCCAATGCTTCGACATCCAGGCTCGGCGCCCGCGGCCGAGCCTGCTTCAATCGCTCCTCGACCCGGGAGAGCCGCGTCAGCTCCTCGCTTGAGCGGTTATCGGGGTCCCGGCCGGCTCTGGATTCATGTTCCCCGTTCATGGTTGTATCCTGGCTGGGGCAATTCTCCGTTGATCATGTCGCCGAGCATCGCGAGCGCCTTTTGGTATCGCCGGTGAGCCGTGCTCGTGGAGACATCGACCAGTTCGGCAATCTCGTCGAAGGGCAAGTCGCCCCAAATTCGCGCGACGACAATCTCGCGTTCCAGCGGCGGCAGTCGCTCGATCATGCCGGCCAGCGCGCCGCTTTCGAGCGCCCGGCTCGGGTCGGCAATGAACCACGCCTCGCGCTGTTCGCACGCGCGGCGGTGGTGCGCTGCCCGGCGGCTTTCGGCGCGGGCGATGTTCATCGCCCGGCAGCGAACCGCCTTGTAAAGCCAGGCCCGCGGCCGGTCGGGCGGCGTCTCCTGCCTCAGCAGGTCGATCAGCGCCTCTTGCAAAGCGTCGTCCGGGGCGTTGCACCACTGGCGCGCGTAGAGCACGAGCGCCGCGCCGCAAGTGTCGATCAACTTCCGAAGTTGTTCGGCGTCGAGGCGCTCCACATCCCCTCCGTTGCCGCGTTGACCGTGTTGCGAAGCCGTACTTTCGAGTGCCTGGCGGCGAAGGGGGCCAGCCGCCAGATCACGGGGGCCCGCAGGTTGCCCTCTGTCCGCTGGCCGCCGATCCCGATCGTGCTCATGATAAGGTCACCGCCCAGGCCCCGATTTCCCATCCGCAAAGAAAAAGGCGGAAAGAAAACAGGGAATCAGTATTCGCGCGCCGTAATGATTCCCGGCATGGGGACGGGGTATTTGCCGTCTTTGAGCTGTACCGGGGCCGGACCGTCTTCAGTCAACTTGTCAACGTCGGGGGCAAACTCGTGCTTGCAGGCGAGCATCTCCTCGTAGGTCACTTCGTTGCCGGTGTGGGCGGCCATGCGGCCCATCGACGTGACCATGCTGGCGATGGCGCCGCGCTCGACCTCGTTGTAGGGCTTGTCGTTGCGGATTGCATCGACCAGGTCGTCCCACTCGAGCTGGTAGGGGTTCGGCTCGGGCTGGGGGAAGGCCCAGATTTCGCTCGCCTTCTCGTAGGTCTGGTCCTTGAAGAGGCGTACCCTGCCGGGCGTGTGGGCGGAGGTGGAGATGATCGCGGAGCCCTTGGCGCCGTGGGCGTAGCTGGCGAACTCGTTTTTGCAGCCCGACATGGCCCGGCCGTTGTAGAAGAGTTTCGTGCCGTCCGGGTAGGTGAACTCCACTGAGTAGGTGTCGAAGTTCTGGTCGAGATCTTCGCCGCGGTAGTGCCGTCCGCCGAGGGCGTGGGCCTTGACCGGCCAGGCGCCCTTCACCCAGGAGCATTCGTCGATCTGGTGGATGAAGTAGTCGCTGAACAGGCCGCCGCTGGCCCAGAGGAAGCTGTGGAACCTGGCGATCTGGAAGAGCACTTCGCTCATCCCCTGCGGCGGCGCGCCGCACGTGGCCGAGCTTTGGGCCATGCGGTAGGCGCGGAGGGCGATAATCTCGCCGATCTGGCCGTCGCGAATCCGCTTGAGCAGTTCCTGCCGCCCGCGACAATGGCGGACCATGAGACCGACGCCCACCTTGAGGTTCTTCTCATCGGCCTTTTTGCCGAGCTCGATCATCCGGCGGGTCGTGGGGCCGTCGACCGTGACCGGCTTCTCCATGAACACGTGGACGC
Organism: Planctomycetota bacterium; assembly: GCA_023621895.1. Classification (GTDB taxonomy): domain Bacteria; phylum Planctomycetota; class Planctomycetia; order Pirellulales; family Thermoguttaceae; genus JAAYCB01. The sequence continues at coordinate 1,498 of JAMOAF010000823.1, read as the reverse complement.
CCTTTTCGATGGCATAGGCAAAATGAACCCAGCGGAAGGCCGGCGGCGTGGCGAGGATCGCGACGTCGCCCGGCTTCAGGCAGTCGATGGCCTTCTTATAGGCGTCGAAGCCGAGGAACTGCCGTTCGGCGGGAACATCCATCTGCCGGTCGGATCGCGACGAGAGCCCTTTGACGCTGCCTTGAAGGCGGTTTTCGAAAACGTCGGCCATGGCGACCAGCCGGGTCGGGCCATTCGGCACCGACAAGGCATTCTGAGCGGCGCCGGTGCCGCGCCCGCCGCAGCCGATTAGGGCGAGCTGGATTGTATTATCCTCGGCCGCGTGGACGCCCCGCGGCGCCGCGCCGAGCAGGGTCGCCGCCGCCGCCAGCTTGCCGGTGGTCTTTAAGAATTCGCGGCGGGGTGTACCGGTATTTCGGGTTTCGCTCATGGAGACTCTCCTCTTTGAAGGTCGGTTGGTGAAGAAACGCCGTCGGCCATCAGCCCTCAGCCACCAGACCGGGCTGTCAGTGCCGGCGGCTTGGGGTTGATGAAGACTTTTCTCCTCGGGGCGCGCGGCGGACGTGAATGGTTGCGATTATAGGCTCTTCGGATACCGGACGCCAAATCCCGGGCCGCGGACCGCCCGAATCGTGTACGCCGGGGTGGGCGACTTGAGCGGCATCGCGGCGGCAGCTATATTTTCCTCATCTTCTTGTCTGACGCGGAACTGACGGGTCAACGGAGGCGAGGCGCTTGGCCTCTATCGAGTCACGGCGCCGATCGTCGTTCGCAGCGGCACGGGGATCAACGACGACCTGAACGGCATCGAAAAGCCGGTTCGATTCAATGTCAAGGAGGACGGAGACGCCCAGGTGGAGATTGTGCAGTCGCTGGCCAAGTGGAAGCGCCTGGCACTGGCCGAATACGGATTCGGGATCGGCGAGGGCTTGTACACTGATATGAACGCGATCCGACCGGATGAAACGATCGATCCCTTGCACTCGATCTACGTGGACCAGTGGGACTGGGAGAAGGTGATTTCGCCCGAGCAGCGGAACCTCGAGACCCTGTACGAGACGGTCAGGGCGATTTACGACTGCATCAGCCGGACTGAATTCCACATTGCCTCGCGGTACTCGAATATCCGGCCGGTGCTGCCCGAGAGCATCCACTTCACGACCGCGGAAGAGCTTTGCCGCTGCTGGCCCGAGGTCGATCCGCGCGAGCGCGAGAACCTGGTGTGCGCGGAGCACCGAGCGGTATTCATCACCGGGATCGGAGGGATTCTCTCGGACGGCAGGCCGCACGACGGCCGGGCGCCGGACTACGACGACTGGACGACTCCCAATTCGTCCGGCAGCTTCGGGCTTAACGGCGACATCCTGCTTTGGAATCCGGTGCTCCAGCGGGCGTTTGAGATTTCCTCGATGGGGATCCGAGTGAATCCCCAGGCGCTGCGGGAGCAACTGAAAATCCGCCGCTTGGAGGACCGGCTGAAATTGGAGTTCCACCGCAA
>JAMOAF010000049.1 GCA_023621895.1 Planctomycetota bacterium | reverse complement strand
CTGGACCACCCTACGGAAGGTGTTCGGTTATGTGAACCGTTTGGCGCTCGTGCGCTCTGGACCACCCTACGGAAGGTGTTCGGTTATGCGAACCGTTTGGCGATTGTGCGCTCTGGACCACCCTACCGGCGGGCGGTTTTTGCCGCCGTTTTTGCCTCCGCGGATTCCGCCGCGCTGGAATCCTCCGACGCCTGCTTGCCGGTGATCAGGTCTTCCGTGAACCGCGTCAGGTAGTGCAGGCTGCTGCTGTCGGTCTTGCCGGTGAAACCGACCACCCGCTTGTCGAGGTCCATCTGCTGCGCAAGGACGCGGCCGGCTTCGATATCGAACCGGACGGTGCCGTGCGACTCCTTCTGGATCAGTTGGGCCTCGATCGCCGGGTCCCGGACCGGTGTGAGGATCACCGTGGCGACCTGGATCGTGGCAATTCCGCTATTGACATCCTCGAGCGTGAATTGCTGGCGCGTCTTGACGTTCAGCACCGTTCCGTTGTTGCCGGGAATGACCAGGTCAAAGGGGAACGACCACGACTGGCCGACGGCCACGGCATCTTCCGGCAGCGGGATCGTGATCTGCCCCTGGTTGTCGCTCGTGGTAACTTCATTCTCGTTGATTCGCTTCACGATCTCGCCGCGGTTGTTGATCGTGATCAGCGCCAGTCGCGTGCCGACGGACTTGGCGACGTTTTCGAAGCCGATCGGAGGTTCCTTGTCGGTCAGGCTGTTGTAGCTCACCTCTTGCCGGCCGGTGAGCTTCTGCCGCATATCGACCTGTTCGACCGTGTGCTCGAAAGTCGCCGTCCCGCTGTTGTCTACGTCGACGACCTTCCAGGCCTTGACCGATTTGCTCACCGTCTCGGCAGTCTGGGTGGTGCCGGAAACGGTTGTCTTGATCTTCGCCAGGTGAACCACCTGCCAGCGGACCGTTTCACCGGGCTTGAAGCGGTAGCGGAGAAGATGCTTCTCTGCGTCGCCGCTGGCGCCCTTTTCGGCCATGATCGTTGCCGGCGACGTCAAGACAAGTACCGCGGACAGCAGAAACAGTATTGCTCGGGTCATGCTCGCTTCCTTTCGAGTCTTGGAGCCGATTTGCTCAGCCAGGGGCGATCCCGCTTGTTGTCGCCCGTGGCGGGCCTTCGGCGTGATTCTGGAGTAGATTCCTTGAGGCTCCTCGCCGCCTCGCGGCGGGAAGCCGCGCGGCATCCGGTGTCCGTACCGGCGGATCGGAACTATGCTTTCTTGGCAATTTGCAGCCGTCCGCCCCAACCGAGTTTCTCTCGCAACGTCCGGTAATAGCTGTGCCCCGGCGCCTTCACCAGCCGGAATCGAGGCGCAGCACGCTCGATCCGCACCCGGTCGCCCGGCTCGATCGCCGCCAGCACGCGGCCGTCAACCACCACCGACGAACCGTCCGTCGGCCGCGAGATCATCAGTTCATAGGTCCTGTCGGCGGAATCGACCACCGGCCGGTTAGTCAACGTGTGCGGGCTGATCGGGCAGATCACAAACGCCTGCAAATCCTTCCGCAAGATCGGACCGCCGGCCGACAGGCTGTGAGCCGTTGAGCCCACCGGTGTGCTCACAATCAGGCCATCGCCACTATATGTTGTCACCAATTCTGAGTCAACGTAGAGATCGACGTCGATGATCGCAAACGGCGGCCCCGTCTGAACCGCCACTTCGTTCAGCCCCAGCCGCCGCTCGATCGCCCTCCCCTCGCGGACGACCGTGCACCAGAACATCAGATGCTCGATGACCTCCAGCCTCCCCTCGGCCAACAGGCCAAGCACACCGGGTAATTCTTGCGGAGAAAGGTCCGCCAGAAATCCCAGACGCCCCAAATTGACGGCAATGACCGGCAATTGCCGCTGCCCCATTTGGTGCGCCGCGCGGAGGATTGAGCCATCGCCGCCGAGCACAACGGCGTAATCGGCGTCAATCTCGGAGAGGTCCGCCTCGCCGGTAAAATCCATCGCGGCAATTTCAGCGTGCTCGGCGATCATCGGTTCGAGCCGCTGGCATTCGCGGACCACTTCCTCGCGGCCCCCAAATCCCAGGATGATCACTCGCATGGGCGCTCTCCAACAAAGTCTGGTGCCAGGGCCCTTCGAGGGGCCGCCGGACTGCTCCGAAAGTGCAAGAAAGACCGCTTGCCCGAGTGTCGGCCGGTGCGTGTTGGCGCAAAGCGAAGGACTCCAACCGGGTTTACCTCGCGGTCTGCCGGACTGGCGGCGCGGCAGTCTCCCGCCTCACGGCGAGACGGCGGCAAGCCGCGGCGATTCCTTCGCTGTTAAGTCCTAATTCGGCGAGGAGTTCCGCTCGGTCGCCGTGTTCGACGAACCGGTCGGGAATTCCCAGCCGCCGCAGGTGGGTCGTGTCCAGCCCCGCATCGCAGGCCGCCTCGAGCACGGCGCTGCCGAATCCGCCGGCCAGCATGCCCTCTTCCACGGTCACGATGAACGGGACCGTTTCCATTGCCGACAGGATCGTATCCGTGTCGAGCGGCTTGACGAACCGCGCGTTGATCAGGCCGACGTTCAGCCCCTCGCGGTGGAGCAACTCGATGGCCCGATGGCAATCGGCCAAAACGGTTCCGCAGGCGATGATCAGGCCGTCGTCGCCCGTCTCGATCGTCTCCGCCTTGCCCAGGGAGACCGGGGTCGGAAACCGCTCGAGCGACTCGGCGGGGCACTTGGGATAGCGGATCGCGGCGGGGCCTTCCAGGGAAAGGGCCAGTTCGAGCATCGGCGCCAGGTCCGCGGCATCGCCCGGAGCCATCACGACAAGGTTCGGGAAGGGGCGCAAATAACCTAGGTCAAACACGCCGTGGTGGGTCGGACCGTCGGGCCCGGTCAACCCCGCCCGGTCGAGCATCAGAACGACGGGGAGGTTTTGCAGCGAAACCTCCTGAAAGATCTGGTCGTAGCTCCGCTGCAAGAACGTGCTGTAAATATCGACGACCGGGCGCATGCCGGCCTTGGCCATTCCGGCCGCGAAGGCCACGGCGTGGGACTCGCAAATCCCCACGTCGAAAAAACGATCGGGAAACGACTCGCGAACCGGCTCGAGCATGTTGCCCTGGCACATCGCCGCGGTGATCACGCAGACGCGGCGGTTCCGCTCCATCGCCCCGAAAATCGCCTCGCGCACCAGCCGGGTGTAAGAGGTCGCGGCGCTTCTTTTCAGCGGCACCAGCGTCCCATTCTCGCGGGCGAACGGCGCCGGCGTGTGGAACTTGACCGGGTCCTCTTCCGCCGGCGGGAATCCCCGCCCCTTCTCCGTGACCACGTGGAGCAGCACCGGGTCGTCGAAATCACGCACCTTGGCCAGGTATTTCTGCAAGTGGCGGATGTCGTGGCCGTCGACCGGGCCGATGTAGCGGAACCCGAGCTCCTCGAACAACATGCCGCCAAGCACCCCCGCCTTGATCGCATCCTTCGTCTGCGTCAGAAAACGTTCCACCGGATCGCCGAACACCGGCACCTGGTTGAGCAGCCGCTGGATCTCCGCCTTCAGGCCCGTGTAGAAGGGACTCATCCGAAGCCGATCCAGGTAGTCGGCCATCCCCCCCACCCGCGGGCAGATCGACATCTTGTTGTCGTTCAAGACGACAAGCAGCTTCTTCTTCAGCCCACCGGCATTGTTCATCGCTTCCAGCACGATGCCGGACGAAAATGCCCCGTCGCCGATCACGATGACCGTGTGCCGGTCCTCGCCGGGCCGCAGCAGGTCGTCGGCGCATTTCAAGCCCAGACCCGAGGAGACGCTACAGCCGGCGTGGCCGGTCATGAACAAGTCGTAGTCGCTTTCCGCCGGATTCGGATAGCCCATCAATCCGGCGCGCGTCCGGATCGTGCCGAATCTCTGGTAGCGGCCGGTGATCAGCTTGTGGGGATAAACTTGGTGGCCCGTGTCCCAGATCAGGCGGTCGTGGAGGAAATCAAACGAGGTGTGCAGCGCCAAGGTCAGCTCGACGACGCCGAGATTCGAGGCAAAATGTGCGGTTCGCTTCCCCAGCAGCCGGCAGAGGGTCTCGCGGATTTCGCCCGCCAATCGATCCAGATCCTGGTGGGACATCCCTGCGAGGTCCTTGGGCGACCGGATCTTTGAAAGCATTTCATCCATCAACGATTCCTTTCCAACACGCATCGGGCCAGGGCTTCCAAGCCGGCGCCTTTGCCCTCCAATGGACCCAGCGCGTCGCATGCCTCTTCCACCAATCGCTCCGCGCGGCGATGACTCTCCTGGATTCCCAACAACGCCGGAAAAGTCGCCTTCCCCCGTTCGGAATCCTTGCCCAGACGCTTGCCCACCCGCGAAACATCGCCGCGCACGTCGAGCAGGTCGTCGGTGATCTGAAAGGCCAGCCCCAGACGCTCGCCGTATCGCGCCAAAACGCCGGCCGGCGACTCATCCGCCCCCGCAACGAGCGCCCCCAACTGAAGACTGGCGATGATCAAAGCCCCCGTCTTGCGAGCGTGTATCGACTCGACTCGCTGGAGACTCTGCTCCACGGATGCCTCCGCCATATCGTCGGCCTGGCCGCCGACCATGCCGCACGCCCCGCAGGCCTTGGCCAAAACGGAACAGCACCGGGCGGCGATCCGGGGCGGTTGGACCTCCTCGGCCAGGGTCTCAAACGCCAGCGTCAGCAGCGCGTCGCCAGCGAGAATCGCCGTGGCCTCGTCGAACGCCCGATGGCAGGTCGGCCGACCGCGGCGCAGATCATCGTCGTCCATGGCCGGAAGGTCGTCGTGGATCAACGAGTAGGCGTGAACCATTTCAACCGCGCAGGCCGCCGGCATCGCCGCCTCGCACCGCCCGCCGCAAGCCTCCGCCGCCATCAGCACCAAAATGGGCCGCAATCGCTTGCCCGGCGCCAGCAGGCTATAGCGGACGGCCTCCGCCAACCGTTCGGGGCACCCGTCGCCGAAACGCACGCGCGACGCGAGCGCCTCGTCGACCATGGCACGGTATCGGGCAGCGATCTGAAGCACGTCGACAGGGACCGTATCCACTGTGCCTGACCGGAGTAATGACTGCGGAAGACGCAACGAGGGCCGCCGGAGGGACCGCGCGGCGGCCGAGACACCCAAAACGATTCAAACCTGGACTACTATGCATTCTAAGTCATCTTCTAGACGTCGTCTACGTCGCATTCAGCCTGAGCGGATTCTCCGCGGGTGCGGTTTCTCCCGATTCTAGCGCCTTCCGGTCGGCTTCGCCGGTCGGCCTTTTCTTCCAGGGAGCGCTCGTCGTCCTCGAGCGGCTCGGCGATCGGGCGGCCTTCCGCGTCCACGCCCGTCAACAGCTCAATCCGCCGCTGGGCCCCCTCCAGCATCTCGTAACACTGCCGCAACAGCTTCACCCCCTGCTCGTATCGGGCGAGGGACTCGCCGAGGCCGATCTGGCCCTCCTCGAGGTCATGAACGATCGATTCCAACTGGGACAAGGCCGATTCAAAATCAACCTTCTTCCCCTCCGGCTGTTCCGCTTGCTCTTCGGTCACAATTCCTGGTCCCTTCGCGATGAAAGAGGCTGTCCCTCGATTATTCTAGGAGCGATCGGGCAAAGCCGGAAGGGCCGGCGCCGCCACAGGCCGATAGCCGCGTGGGCTTGCCCCGCGTTTGAGCCGCCATCCGGGCCACAAGCCGATAGCCGCGTGGGCTTGCCCCGCGTTTGAGCCGCCAGCCGGGCCACAGGCCGATAGCCGCGTGGGCTTGCCCCGCGTTTGAGCCGCCATCCGGGCCACAGGCCGATAGCCCCGTGGGCTTGCCCCGCGTTTGAGCCGCCATCGAGGCCACAGGCCGATAGCCGCGTGGGCTTGCCCCGCGTTTGAGCCGCCATCCGGGCCACACGTCGATAGCCGCGTGGGCTTGCCCCGCGTTTGAGCCGCCATC
>JAMOAF010001103.1 GCA_023621895.1 Planctomycetota bacterium | reverse complement strand
GCACAAGACACGCCGATAACGTCCGGATCAAGTCCTAAGAAAGAGGTTCGCCAGGAGATTGAGTATGGGATTCTCAGTCTGGTACTCATTGACTGAACAAGGGGGCATGGGGTCAACGCTTGGCACCTGACAGAGAGCTTAGGGTCCGCGCAGCGCGGGAAAGGTGTCAGCAGACTTTTGTGACGTACTTGTCGGCCGAAACGCTGTCAGAATGGCTCCAATACCAACAATTGCCTCAACAGTGGTTCCTGACAACTCTTGCCGGCTGACCGGGATCACCGATGCCCGGGGCGTCAAGGCCCTCGACGTCGAGTTCGATCCGGAAACCGGCCGGGTCTCCACCGTCCAGGTGCCGACTGACCAGTTCGACAACCGCTTCGCCTGGCTGCCCGGCGGCGGCCCGGCGTGGAAGACGGTTTCGGCGTATGACGACCAGGGCAACCTCAAGTGCACAACCGACGCCCTTGGCAATGAGACCCGCTACACTTACAACTCCTACGGGCAGCAGACGAGAATCGTCGACCCGCTGGGCAACACGACCACCAACCGCTACAACGACGCCACGGGCCTGCTCGAGTGGACGGAAGACCCGGCCGGCACCCGGAGCAATTTCAGTTACGTGCCGGGAACCGGCAACCTCCGGTCCGTCGCCGGTCACGACGGCACGGTCCTCTCCACGTTCGACTACAACCAGTTCGGCGAAGTGATCGCCGCCAGCAGCTTCGCCGGTCCCACTAGCTACCTCGTCTACGACGAGGCGGGCGATTTGGTATCCTTTGACCCCGCCGACCCGATGGGCGTTTCCCCGGTGGGCGATTTGGTATCCTTTCAAGCGCCCATCACTGGTACCCGTTCAGCGCCCGCTGGCAGTCGTCTCTTTTAATGAAACCCATGTCGAAGTGACTCAGTGACCGGCACTGGCAGTGTCGCCGAGAAGCGGCAACGCCGTTTTTCTTCCTCCCCTCCGGCCCCCCATGGCTGCCACGGAAATTCTCTCTAAAATTCCAGGTAGCCGCCGGCGCTCGAGCGGCGGGGCGTGCGGGCAGGCAGTTTTCCTCCAAGCGGTTGGCGCCCCGGGTGCAGCCCGCGGGACGGGACTATAACGGGAGGAAATGTCCCTTAGCCCATCTCCAGAATCGGAGCCAGACTCATGACCACCGTTGGCCTTGTCGGCATTGCGCTGCTCTGCGCGTCGCCAGACGCGCCGCTCACCCTGGGAGCTAAGCACGAGTTGTTCCTTGACGATGCCTTGATTGCGGCGAGCCGGAACGTCACTCGCCGCGTTCATCCGGCCGAGAAGCACCCCGGCAATCCGCTGCTCCGGCCCACGGAACCCTGGGAAGGCGCCGTCACGATCGTCTACGGCTCCGTCCTGCGCGAAGGCGAGAAGTATCGCATGTGGTACTACGCCTCGGGCAACGTGGCGTATGCCGAGAGCGCCGACGGGATCGCCTGGGTCAAGCCGCGGCTTGGCCTGGTCCGCATTGGCGGCGAGGACACGAACCTGGTCGTACGCGGGCAGCCTGCTGGCGCCGAGCCGGCGACGCTGCCGTACTTCTACGAAATCTTCGGCGTGCTGCGCGATGACCGCGACCCAGACCCGCAGCGCCGCTACAAAATGGGGTTTCTCAGCATCCAGCGGGATTATCAAGGCCCGCGCGAAGACCCGTTCCATCCGCGGCAGCGGCGCGGCCTCGGCGTGGCCGCCAGCGCCGACGGCCTCCGCTGGAAGCTGCTGGACAACTGGACCACGGAGGCGATCTGCGATGGCGCCACCCACTGGTGCTGGGACGCCGGGCGCGCCAAATACGCGCTCTACGGGCGGACAAAGCACGTCGCGCCGGAGGTGGCCGAGGCTTGGGCGGGCGACCCGTGGGTCCGCTCCCATCTCTGGGGCCGATCGGTGGCCCGCGTGGAGTCGCCCGACTTTTTGCACTGGGATATCACCGATCCGGCCAAGGCGCCGGTCGTGATGACCGCGGACACGAAAGACCCGCCCGGCACGGAAATCTACTCGATGCTCGTCTTCCCCTACGAATCGGTCTACGTTGGCCTGGTGCAGGTCTTTCACAACCGGCCGGAGGCCTGCCACCTCGACATCGAGCTGGCGGCAAGCCGCGACGGAGTCCGTTTCACGCGCGTCTGCCAGGGCGAGCCTTTCCTGCCCGTCGGACCGGTCGGCGCCTGGGATCGATTCAACAACTCGCTGGCGACCAACCCGCCGCTCGGTGCCGGCGACTGGCTGCGATTCTACTACGGCGGCCGGACCGGCCGGCACAGTCCTTACAGCGGCGCGGACTCGGGCGACGGTTTCGCCGGCATTGGCCTGGCCGCGATCCAGCGCGATCGATTTGTTTCGCTCGGGGCCTCGTTCGATGGCGGCCAGGTGACCACCAAACCGCTCCGGCTCAGTGCCCGTCAGTTGCACCTGAATGCCAAGTGCGATTTCGGGCAGATCGTCGTTGAAGTCCTCGGCGCCGACGGCGAGGCGGTGGCTCGCTCCAAGCCGGTGCGGGCTGACGGGCTCGACCTGCCCGTCCAATGGGAAAGCGGCTCCCTGGATGGCATTGACCAGCCCGTCACCCTGCGGATCACGCTCCGCAACGCCCTGCTGTTTTCCCTGTGGTGTTCGTGAATTGCTGGCCGCGGGCGCGGCTTCAGCGGTCTTCCGGCGGGCCCGGCTGGGCGGTGATGCCGCTGTCGAGGCGCTCGATCAGGTCAAGAACCTCGAAGAACAGTTCATCGTCGGCGGTCACAACCACCGAGTTCGGGTCAGCGCCCAGGCCGACCACCATCTTGTCGGGCGGTAGCCCCGCTGCTTCGGGCGGCAGCGGAGCGCGGTCACAACCACCGAGTTCGGGTCAGCGCCCAGGCCGACCACCATCTTGTCGGGCGGTAGCCCCGCTGCTTCGGGCGGCAGCGGAGCGGCGCCGAAGGCGGCGGCCGCGTCAGCCGCCGGCGCCGTGGGGGGCTCGAACAGCCGCTCGCGATAGATTTGCCTGACGGTCCGCAGAATGTCGCGCGCCCGGGCATTGTAGACCGGAATCACCCGGGGAGGCGGAGCAATTGGGAAACCGCCGATCGGCGGCTGCGATTCCATGCCGGGCGTTTGGCCGAACTGCTCCGGCAGGCCCGACTGGGCGAGATCGGCCAGCCCTTTGCGAATCATCGCATGGACGTCAGCGGGACCGTACACCAACAGGCTCCGCGTGCGAATGTCGATTGTCAGCCGGGCATCCTGCCGGTCGCGCAACAATTGCTGGAATGTGGCCAGGGTCTGGCTGGGGTCAAGGGAACGCAGCGCATAGATTTCAACCCGCGGCTTCTCGGTGCTCCGGCCCGATTCGGCCCCGGCAGCCGGAAGCGGCGCGGCCGGGGCAGCTGGAGCAGCCGGGACTTGCGGAGCGATGCTCGGCTCGGCGGGCAGAACACCCTGGACCGCGCGTCGGCGCTCGTCCCATCGGGGGGCAATCACGAGCAAGAGCTCGTCTGGCGTGAGGATTCCATCGAGGTTGCGATCCAGCTCCCGAAGCCGAGTGGCGGAATTGGCGACTTCATCGGCCGTGAGGACGCCGTCGCCATTGACGTCGAAAAGCCGCAGCAGCGGATTGGAGTCACGCTGGAGCGGCGCCGTGCCGGGCGGCACGGGCTGAGGAAACCCGGCAGCGGGCAATCCCGGCCCAAGGGTCGGAGCCGGTGGTGGGGCGATGGGGCTGATCGGCGGCGCCGGCGGCGCGGGAGTCGCCGGGGGCGGGGTCTCGCCCGGGGCCGGCGCTTCGCCCGCTTGAGCCGCCAACGCACACGCGACAGATATGCACACCGCAGAGACCGCGAGAACGAGCCGAGAACGTTTCATGAGGTCTGTCCCTCCATTTCGAGCCGCAGATGGTCGAATTTGCCGCTTTTAAAGGTTATTCTCGCCTACTTGCCGCGTGAAACAAGGCGCAAGGCGACTAACCCGGATTATTTGGTGCGCCGAGGATTCTTCGACTGCCGCACGCCATCCTAACCCGACGCGTGAGCGAGGACATCCCAACCCGACGCGTAAGCGAGGCTATGTAACCCGACGCGTAAGCGAGGCCAACTCGGGATAGCCGTCCTCGCTTACGCGTCGGGTTAGGATGTCCTCGCTTACGCGTCGGGTTGGGAGGGAGTCGCTTACGCGTCGGGTTGGGAGGGCCTCGCTTACGCGTCGGGTTGGGATCGGTCCGGGCTAATTAACCATAGCACGTCCTTGCGGGGGGTGTAGAGAGCAGATTTCGGCCACTCGGGGCTGATCTGGTCCAAACGGCATCCACCCACCCGATCGCCGCCCTGAAGATAGGCATCAGGGAGCCGGTTTTGTATGATCCATGACAAGCCGGATTGTGAAAACAGGACGCACAACGTGAACCAGCCAGCCAATTCAACCCTGCTCGCCGTCGACGTGGGCAACAACCGCGTGAAGATCGGTCGATTCGAGTGGACCGGCGCGGCGGGGATTCCCCAGCCCGAGCAAACCTGGGTGCTGCAAGGCGGCGGTGCGCCGTTGGACGCCGTGGTGGGCCAGTGCCATGCCGCAGGCGCGAGCCTCGACTGGTGGATCGGGAGCGTCAACCGCCCCGCCGCCTCGCGGCTGATTGACTGGCTCGGCGAGCATCGTCCGCAGGATCGGCTGACGTTGCTCGCATCGGGCGACCTGCCGATCAAGGTGGAATTGCCGCGGCCCGACATGGTCGGGATTGACCGCCTGCTCGACGCCGTGGCGGTCAATCGCGTCCGAGCCCCGGGACGGCAAGCGGTCGTTGTCGACCTCGGCACGGCGATCACCGTGGACCTGATCTCTGCCGAGGGGGCATTTCTCGGCGGGGCAATTCTGCCGGGCGTGGAGATGTCGGCTCGTGCGCTGCATGAGTACACCGACATGCTGCCCGAGATCGCCATGTCGGAGCTGGCTGATCCGCCCGAGCCGATCGGCAAGGCGACACAGCCGGCGATGCGATCGGGTATCTATTGGGGCACGATCGGCGCGGTGCGCGAATTGATCCGGAGAATGACCGCCGGCGCTCCCCAAGACCCCGAGATTTATCTCACGGGGGGGGCGGCCCCGATCATCGCGGGACTGCTTGGCCCGGCGGCGTGCCACTCGGCGCACTTGACCCTGTCGGGCACGGCGCTGACGGCCTGGGCGATGGCGGGCCGGTTCGCCTGAAGGCGGCTGCCCTTCACAAATCCCCCCCTGGGGAGTACAATCAGCGTCCTGTGCGGGCCCTGGTACAATCCACGCAAGATACGAAGCATTGTGTCATGCCGAAGAGCAAGATTCTCATCGCCGATGATAACCCGACCAACGTGGAACTTCTCGAGGTCTACTTGAGCGACTGCGATTGCGAGATCGCGGTTGCCGTCGATGGTCTCGACACGCTCGACAAGGTGGCCGCGTTTGAACCGGACTTGATCCTGCTCGACATCATGATGCCCAAGCTCAGCGGCTTCGAGGTCTGCGAGAAGGTGAAAGCCAACCCGAAGACCCGCGACATCATGATCCTGATGGTCACGGCCTTGAACGAGTTGGGCGACATCGAGCGGGCGGTGGCCGCCGGCTGCGATGACTTCCTTAGCAAGCCGGTCAACAAGCTTGAACTGGTCAAGCGGGTGTCGAACATGCTCAAGCTCCGCCACGTGACCGACGAGCTCGAACGGCTGCGCACCTATATCGACGAAATGGAAGACAGCGCGGGACCGCGGAGCGAGGGCTAGCCTTCCGGTCGGCGGTCCCGCAAGCGGCTACCGGTCCGTGGCGGGTTCCCGCCAACGGTCCTTCCAGACATCCGCGGCGGCCTTGCGGAGCGTGGCCTGGTTCCACAGCCCGAGCGATGGATCGGGAACCGATTGGCAACCGGGGCTGCGGGCCAGGAAGAAGAACTCGCGGCTCTCCTCCGGCCCGAGCAGCAGGACGTATTTGAGGTTGCCTCGCTCATACAGCCCCTGGTCGTTCGTTCCGCCCACGTCGACGTATCGTTCCGCCTGGCTGTTGAGCGAACCGGCGATGAGCGCCTTCTCGTCGATCGCCGCCGGCTTGAACACCCAAATGACGTTGAGGATCGTGTTGCGATCCGAGGCCTCCGGATGCGGAGCGACGGTCACTTGCAGGCGCCCGTCGCGGTTGGCGTCCACAGCCTCGAAACGGACCACGCCGGGGACATCCCGGCCCCAGGCGGCGATCGGATCGACGGGGCGCGGCGCGGCGCCTTCGACCACGGCCACGACCGGGCGGAGGCCGGCACTGGGGTGATGGCTCTCGCAAAACCCGAGCAGCACAGCGCGCTTCGCGCCCGGCTCGACGGCGAAGCGGTAGGTGATCGGCACGCCTCCCATCCCGGCGGCAATGTTGCGGAAGGCCGGATCGCACTCGCCTTGCGGCTTCGCCCAGCCGCGGAGCGCAGAGACGCCGCCGGCGCAGCCCCACTCGCGCTCTTGCCGCACCGGACGCAGGTCGGCCGGAAGGGCAATCACCGGCTGCCCTTTGAGGCTGCCGAGCGATTCGCCGAAATCCATCTCTTCCGGAGCCGCCAATTCAATCTGAACCTTGGCCGGCGACTTGCCGGTGTTGGTAAGCACGGCCTCAAGAACATCCACGCCCGAGGGCCAGATCGGCGCGCGATAGGCCGACTGGACCAGCGCGATCGGACCGGCCTCCATCCGGGTGACGGCCAGCGGCATCGGGGCCTCGTCGGCTCGCTGATTGGCCACCCGAGCGCCGGCGGGCTCGACGATTTGCAGTCGAATCGAGCCCCAGGGTTCAACCAGCGAACCGTCGGCGGCGACCTTGGACGGAGGGAAGCCCGGCGAGCGGAGCTCGATCTCGGCAGCCGCGGCGACCGGCAGGGCGGTCGCAAAAACCATCGTCAAGATTCGGATCGTGCGTGTCATGCCGTCAGCTCCTGGGGGGCTTTTTCGGGAGAATTGACGACCTTGATGCCCCACATCTGGCAGAAGTTCTCCACGTCGCGGCGGTGATTGCCCGCAAACACCACCTGGTGGAAGCCGAGCACGTCGCGGCTGTCCTCGACGCGGTCCATCTTGATCTTCACGTCGGTCCGGCAACCGCCGGCGGGCGGAGTCTCCTGATTGCCGACGACCACGCCGGTGTCGAGGATCAGCTCGTTGGGATTGCTGAACCGGACGAGGGTCACCGGGCGGCCCTCCTTCCAGATAACCTGCAAGGCAACGCCGATGTCCGATTCCGAATGGGAGCGCAGCCGGTGGCGCTCCTGGGGACCGCTGAACCCATCGAGCTTCGTTCCACAGACGCAGTGCGCCGCCAGCAGCAGGTTCTCAACCGTTTCGGGAACCGGATCGTTCATGAAGCCGGGCTTGTCGAACAGGTAGCTGGGGAGCATCAGCGACATCGCGCCGAATACGTCGGCCTCGCACCCGTATGTCACGCCGCCGTCCTGGAACATCGAGACGGCCATGCAGGGCGGCGTCGGCACGACGCGCGAGGAGACCATGCCGAGGCAGTCCGAAGTGATCGCGTTGGACTGCTCGTCGCGGCAAATCCGCTTGGCCGTCACGAACGCCCGGGCGGCGTTGAGCAGGTCTTGTTCATTGGGCTCGACGATCTTCTCCGCGTTGGCAGCCGCCGTCTTGGCCACCTGGCGGGCTTCGTCCGTCAGCGGCATGCGATGGAACAGCTCGTGGAGCATGTCGCGCGGAATATAGCGGACCTTGGTGCCGAGCCGCTCGAGGACCGCTTCCTTGCGCTCGTTGCCCCTGGCGACCAGCAGCCGGGTTTGTTCGAACTGGTGCTTGGCGCGGATGATGCGGAAGGCCTGCTCGATCGCGCGGGTGTCGAGCGAGGAGATCACGTGGACGAGGGGCTGCCGGGAGATCTTGCGGACATGCCCGGTGAACGCCGTGCCGATCGGCGCCCAGACGATCAGCGGGATGGTGGCCTTGGTCACCTCCTGGAGCCAGGTCCAGCAATGCATGTGCTGGAGGTGAATCAGGACGGCGTCGACCTTGTCGGCCTTGGCTTTGCCGACCCATGCGGCCACGTTCTCTTGTTTCTCGATCGGGGCGGGGTCCATTTCGAGGGTCGCGCCGGCATTTGCCGCGGTTGCGCGGAAGGCCGCTTCATATTCCTTCCGATGCCCGTCGAGATCGTAGGAAGTGCCCGGCCAGCCGAGCCAATAGGGGGTCGGTTGTCGGAAGATCACTTCCCGGATGCGGATCTTGGGAGCCGGCCGCAGCGACGCAAGGTCGATCGGCTCATCGAGCTTTTCGTTGGCCGGCTCGGCCGCGTCGAGGGACAAGAACGAACTGGCGGTGAAAGCCGCGATTGACGACGCCACGAAGCAGCGCCGGGAGACCGAGCAGCAATTGCACCCGTGATAGGGCAGGTGAGGAATCTTGGCCATGGCAACACCATCGGAGGCTGGGGTTGAGGGGAAACACGGTTCTACTCAGGGCAATTGGGAATCACGAGCCCCGCTCCAGCGCCCGCCGGGCAGCGGACCCGTTCAAACCCGACTGCCAGCCGACAGTCTGACCGCCTGATCGGGCCGCGTCAACTCTCCGGGCCGCCGGGGGATGTGTTGCGCTCGGTTCCTCCCCTCGTTCCCAAGCTCCGGCTTGGGAACGCACCCCTCTCCCCCAAGCTCCACCTCCCAGCTCGTTCCCAAGCTCCGGCTTGGGAACGCACCCCTCCGAGCCGCGCGCCGCCAGGCGGCGCAAAACTGCCAGAGGTTCCCAAGCTGGAGA
>JAMOAF010000545.1 GCA_023621895.1 Planctomycetota bacterium | reverse complement strand
GGTAGCCATCAACCTTGCGCTCCATCCGGACGAGCCGGATGGGGGCGTTTGCACTGGGCTGTGGGGATTGTGGGCGGCGGGCGGCGGTAGCCATCAACCTTGCGCTCCAGCCGGACGAGCCGGATAGGGGCGTTTGCACTGGCCAATGGGCATTTTGGGCGGCGGGCGCCGGTAGCCATCAACCTTGCGCTCCATCCGGACGAGGAGAGCGGCGACCTTCTCTGGAGGCAAACCTGCCGGGTCGCCCCGCTGACGTTGGCCGCCGATCAGGATCGGGTCTACTTCCACGACGGCGAGCGCGTTGCCGGGCTGAACCGTGCGACCGGCCAGCCGCTTTGGGCGTCGGAACCGGTGGAGCGCAAGTCCCCCTTCCCCACCGGTTACGGCCCGGCGCTCGCCGTTCAGCAAGGGGTCGTCCTGGTCTCGGTTGAAAACAGGTCGATGACGGCGTTCTCGGCAGCCGACGGCAAGACCTTGTGGCGCGCGCCGCATCACCGCGGCGGCCACGCATCGCCCGACGACATGCTGGTGATCAACGGCCTGGTCTGGTCGGGCGCCGTCGCGAATGGCACGGATTCAGGGGTCTTTACCGGGAGAGACATTTGCCTCGGCGGCGAAGGAACGGCGCTGGAGAAGGCGGCGGCCGAGCTGGCGCCGCTCGACATCCGCGTCAAGCCCGCCCCGCCCGTCAGCGAGTCGCAGTGAACAGGGCGGTCATCATCCAGGGGCCGTTCAGCGGCGGCCGGGTCCCCGAGGAGGAATTCGAGCCCGACGTGGCGAAAGTCTATGAGACGCAAGTGAACGCCGACCTGGCAACCGGCGAAATAGCGATGACGGCCGGCGGGGCGACCGTGAACACCACGCTCGATCCGATCCCCGAGGCGATTTCGCACGTGGGCGTTGGGGCGGCCAGCGCGGCCGTGGATTTCAGCCGGGTGGAGGTCTCAGCCAGATGAAATCTGCTTCAGCGCCGTGGCAGCCGCCCCGCGAACCGCGGGGTCCGGGTCGTTGACCGCGCGAAGCAGAACCGGCTCCGCTTCCCGTGCGGCGCGGCCGAGCCGGCCGAGTCCGCGCGCGGCCGTGCGGCGGACTTCGGCCGCTGGATCGCTCAGCGCATCGACCAGGCCGGCCATCCCCGGCTGGCCCATCCAGACCAGGGCTTCCGCGGCGCGGCGGCGCGCGGCGGGACTCTCCAACCTGAAGGCCGCCGCCACTTGCGGCAGCGCGCCGCGTCCGGCGCGGCCAAGCGATCGGGCGGCCGATCGGGCCACGTCCCCGTTCTCGGAGCCGAGGGCTTGAGCCAGGACCGGAGTGATCTCGCCCGGCGACCGCTCGGCAAGCCGGCCAAGCGCCTCGGCGGCTTCAAAGGCGGCGGGGCCATCGGCCAGTCGAACCTGCTCGGCAAGCAGCGGAAGCGCCCGCGGGTGCCGCGCGACGAGCCACAACGCTTCGGCAAGCTCCACGCGAAACACGGCGTCGTCGCGCTGTAGCGCGTCGGCCATCTTGTCCACGGCCGGCTGCGCCTTGGAGCCAAACCGCCCCAGCGCCCGGGCGGAGTTGCGGCGGACGGAGGCCAAATCCGAGGAGAGCGTCTCGGCCAGCAGCGGGACCACCCGGTGCGGTTCGGCCCCGATCCGGCCGAGCGCGAAGGCAGCGGACGCGCGGACGTACTCGAATTCAGCCCGATCGGCGAGAATCGCCATCAGCGGACCGACCGCCGCGGCCGCTCCCGGGCCGATCTGAGCCAGCCCATGCGCGGCGTACCAGCGCTGGTCCAGGTCGCCGCTTGCCAGATCGGCCGCCCACTGGTCGGCCGAGCGGCCGCGGTAGGTCTGCGCTTCGGCGCGCGGGATCAGAACGGCGCACAGCAGTGCCGCGGCAAGCGGCGCACGGCGCGTGCCTGCTAACCAAGCTGAAGACATGGCAGATCGCTCTATCGCGTGGTGACGAGAACAATCTCTTGACCGCCGGCATCGGTCACGATCTTGTAGTGGAGCAGCGCCTTGTTATGAACCTGGAGAAGGAGGTCATAATACCAGATTTGCATCAACAGGGTGTCCAACTCCCGGCTGGCTTTGTTCGCTTCTTCACCCTTGAGCCGGGCAAGACTCGCCTCGACCGTTCCCCGCCGGTTGTTCAGCCGATCGCGGGCCACCCCCACCTGCTGCTCGTTGGAGTTTCCAACCGCCATCTTGAAGGCTCGAGGCTCGGGATTAACGAGGCGGAGTTCCACGTTCGTTGAAGCCTTCCGCACGGTCGTCAGAATCTGAAACGCGGCGCCCACCGACTCGTTCGCGTGGCGATCTTTGCGGATGAGGCTGAGAATCACCCGCGTCTTGGGCGGCACCGGCTCGCTCGGTTCGAACCGGACGCCTTCCCAGCCGTCGACTCCGTCGAACTTGACGCGGAGCCGTTCGTCATCGGGCGCCCACCGTAGCGCGGCCGACGAACCGCCCGTGCCGCGGAGCAGATCGAGAGAAATCGGCTCCGCCTTCAAGGGCTCGGTCAGAGCGGTGAACTTGGTTTTTCCTCCGACTCGCGGCTGGAGGATGCAGTTGCGCAGGTAGTTGGCCGTGATCGCCTGGGCCTTGTCATCCCACTGGAACACGAGGGCATTTTCATTTCGCCAGAGCCTGGCCACCGGGGTCTGCTCCGGGGCCGCCCCGGTGCCCGCACTTTCCATGTGAATCGCCCAGGTTGCCTTGGCGCTTTCGGAGCCGGTTTGCGAAAGGACATACCTTCGCCCGCCCTTGAGGGCCGTGTCGCCGCCGAGCAGGATCAACTGCCAAGGGCTGGCCTGGGCGCGAATCACGCCGATTTCGAACGGCGCCCTGGATTTCTCACCGGCGGGATCATTGTCAGCCAAGGCGGGCAAATCCACGGTGTCGGGGAAGTCCGCGAGCGGGTCTTCGGCAGCCGTCTGCTTTGGCTCGGTCTTTTCGTCTTTTTTCTCCGCGCCCTCGCCCTTGTCTTCCCCCTCGCTCTGCGTGCCGCCGGCAGCTTCCGGCTCGGCTGGCTGGGCCGGCTTGCTGGCAGCTTGCGGCTCGGCCGGCTTGCCGGCCTCAGGCGTGCCGGTCGCGGTCGGCGGCTCGGCGGGCTTCGATTCCACGCCCGTCTCCGCCTGAGGGGCGGGAGTTGTCGAGCCGGCCGCCGCCACCTCTCCGCTTTCCGGCTGTTTGGGGCCAGGAGCGGGTTTCACGGCGGCGCTTTTGGTTGTTTTCTCGCCCTTGGGCTCGCCGGGCGGCGGCGCGGCGGCAGGCGATTTGCCATTCCCACTCGACGGCGCGCTGCCACGGTCGAACGCCGAAGCGAGATCCTTCATGTCGCTTTCCGGTTCGGACGGATTGGCGAGGACAACGGGCCTGGCGGGCGCGGCGACCGCGGTCTGAACGGCGCCGTCTTGTCCGGCGATTGCCGACGCATCGGCCGTGGCCCTCGTCCTTTCACCGCCAAGCATCCAGACCAGTCCGCCCGCGAAGACGCCGAGCAGAAGGACGCCCGCGGAGAGAATCGCAATCCATTTCCTCTTCGGGTTGGCCCGCAGGCCAGCCAACACCATCGCCAGTTTGCTGGCGCTTGTGGCGTGCTGGGCGGTCTTCGTGGCGGCAGCGGCGCGGTGGCCGTGAGTGGGAGCGGTGCGAGTACGAAACGAGCCGGAATCAGCCACGATGATCTTGATGCCAGTTTCCGGTCCGGACTGCTTGCCGCCATTGTCGAGCAACTCGGCCGCCCGGGCCCCGTCGGCGCTGGCGTCAGCCGCCGGATCGCCGCCGCTCGGCGCGGACCAAGGCGCCAGCGCTAGCGCCACGTCGGCCGCCGTCGGGTACCGGTCCTCCGGTTTCTTCGCCATCATCCGGCGGCAGATGGCGTCCAGCTCCTCCGGCGCCCCGTCTCGGTATTGAGAGATCGGCGGCGGATTCTGGGTCTGGTGCTTCATGATCCGCTGGGGCAGCGTGCCCTCGCCAAACGGCGGGCGGCCGGTAAGGAGGAAGTAAAACGTGCAGCCGAGCGAGTAGATGTCCGCGCGGTGGTCGAGGTCCTCCGACTCCAACGCCTGCTCGGGCGACATGTAGTCGACCGTGCCGATGATCTTCTCGTCGGCGTCGCTCTCCGAGGCCCCTTCCGCGATCAGCCGAGCCATGCCCAGGTCGAGAATCTTGACCACGTTCTGGCGATTGATGATCAGGTTGGCCGGCTTGATGTCGCGATGGATCATGCTCCGCTCGTGGGCGTGAGCGAGCCCGCAAGCGGCCTGGCGGATGTAATCGGCCGCGCGGGAGAAATCCAGAGGGCCGTCGTCTTCGACCATCTGCTGGAGGTCCCGTCCCTCGACGTATTCCATCACCAGAAAGTAGCGTTCCCCCTCATGGTCGACGTCGTAGGCGCGGACGATATTGGCATGATCGAGAGCGGCAATGGTGCGGGCTTCCGCCAGGAACCGCTCGAGTTTCGCCGGGTCGCGCCCCATCTGTTTCGAAATGATCTTCAGCGCCACGCGGCGGTTCATCGTCGTGTGCTCGGCGACAAACACGCTCCCCATCCCCCCGCGGCTGCGGAGTTGGATCAACCGGTACTTTCCCAGCATGAACGAGGCGCGGCCGGCGAGCAGTTGGGCAGCCTGCCAGCGGGTAAGCGTATGGCCGGCGACGAGTGCCTTGGCCAGCGATTTAGCGTCGTCGTGCTCACCCGCGGCCGCCCGGACCTTTTCCATTTCCGAGTCCGCGAGCAGTCTGCTCTTGGCAAGCACGTCGAGGAAAGCTTCCGTGGATCGCATGGCCAAACGACGAGAAAAACGTGCTCAATATTCACCCAATCGGCGTCCCGGGAGGCAGACCCTCGCGTCGACCGACCAGGATGGTGCGGGGAGAATTGCGGCCCGGACGCCGCGCTGGTTCGCAAATTCGGCAGCGCGGGGGGCGGGAATCCGCCGGCCCCAACCCACGAAGTCTACCACCGGTCTGCAAGGATTGCAATCAATCGGAGGAGAGCGGTCCAACCGGTTGCGCACCAGGCCCGGTCAGGCCGCGCAGGGTGTCCAGGTTGATCCGGTCGAGGTCCTGGCCGTGTTCCTTGCCTTTGGGCGTCTCCAAATACATCGGGACTTTGCGAAACCGCCGGTCAGCGAGCAGATTGCGGAACGGCGCCAGCCCCATTTTTCCTCGTCCAATGTGGGCGTGGCGGTCCACCCGGCTTCCAAGTTCCCGCAGGCTGTCGTTCAGGTGGAAGGCGCGAATCCGCCCGATGCCGATACAGCGATCGAACTGGCGGATCGTCGCCCGGTAATCCTTCTTTTCCGCCATGGGATAGCCCGCCGCGAAGACATGGCAGGTGTCAAAACAGATTCCCAGGCGATCGGGCTCTTGGACCCGGTCGAGAATCGCCGCGAGTTGCTCGAATCGCCAGCCGAGAGCGGTACCCTGGCCGGCTGTCGTTTCCAATAGGCACTGGGCCCTCAGATCGGCGGTCTGCCGATGGATTTCATCGATGGCCAGAACCACGTTTCGAAGGCCCCGCTCCACGGACGAGGTCGTGTGGGCGCCCGGATGGGTGACAACGAAAGGGATTCCGAGCGAGTCGGCTCGCTGCAATTCCTCGATGAAGCTGTTGACGGACCGCTTCCATAGATCGCGATCCGGACTGGCCAGGTTGATCAGGTAGGAATCGTGGGCCAAAGTGGCCCGAATCGCCGAGGCTTGAACCGCTTGGCGAAACCGCTGCGCCTGCTCCTGCGTAATGGTCTTAGCGCGCCACTGGTTGTTGTTCTTCGTAAAAATCTGGAGACACTCGCAACCAGCGGCCAGGGCGCGCTCGACGGCCAGGTGGTATCCGCCGGCTATCGACATGTGTGCTCCCAAAATAGCGCTCATCGCGGGATTATCCTTTGGCTAAAAAGGGGGGGCTGTTTTCACC
>JAMOAF010001151.1 GCA_023621895.1 Planctomycetota bacterium | reverse complement strand
TTCACGATCCAGGCGATCGACTACGGCGACGCGCCGGACAGCTACGGGACGCTGCGAGACTCTGACGGTGCCCGGCATGTGATCGATCCCGCCGGCCCGTACCTCGGGGCCTTGGTGGACCACGATGTCGACGGCGCGCCGAGCGATCTTGCCGACGGGGATGATCTCCGCGGGAGCGACGACGAAGACGGCGTTGCTTTCAGCCAGCTCTTCTGGCTCGGCAACGTGAACGTCAACGCGTGGTATGAAGTCCTCGCGCCTCGGGGCGGTTATGTCGACGTGTGGATCGATTTCAACGGCGACGGCATTTTCGATCAGCTTTCCGAGCACTTGCCGCAGCAGTTCGTGCCGGCCGGCATGACGCCGTTCCGCTACAATTTCGCCGTACCCAACCAGGGCTACACGGGCGATGCCTACGCCCGGGTGCGGATCACGAGCACGGGCAAGGGAGCAGACGGCCAGGCGCTGACTCCCCATGGCCTGGCCGAAGACGGCGAGGTCGAGGACTATCGCGTGTTCCTGGACACCGCGCCGATCGCTGACGCCGGCGGTCCCTACTGGATCAACACCAACGAGAACCTGGTGCTCGACGCCTCGGGTTCGACCGACGTGAACATCCCGCCCGACGCGATCGTCCGCTACGAGTGGGACTTCCAGTACGATCCGGCCGATCCGTCGAGCTGGAATCCCCAGTTCGTCACCACCAAGGCGATTGACACGATCGCCTGGCCGTGGTTCGACATCATCGGGGTGCCGCAGCCGCGACCCGAAGGGCCGCTGCCGATCTACCTCCGCGTGATCGACAGCTTCGGCGCCTGGAGCCAGATCGCCACGGCCGATCTGCTGATCTTCGACAATCAGCCGACCGCCGCGCTGAGCGTCACCAGTACGGTGGGGCCGGGCGATCCCGCGCCGTTCGCGCCGGAGGAACTGCTCCACTTCGACGGCACCCTCTCGAAGCACGACCGGGGCGAGCCGAAGTACGACAAGCGGATCGTCAAGTACGAGTGGGATTTCAACGCCGACGGCACGTACGACCTGGTTCAGAACTACGGCGACGCCGGGTTTGGGCATGCGTATTATGCCTATCCGAAGTTCGGCCAGTACACGGCCGTGCTGCGGGTGACGGACAACAACGTGCCGCCCAAGACCGACGTGGTCAGCATGACGATCGACGTCAAGGACGGCAACCTGCCGCCGGTGGCGCACGCCGATGGGCCCTATTGGATCAACGTGGGCGAGGGCGCGATACTCAACGGCAGCAACTCGACCAACCCGGACAATCCCGCCTGGGGCGACCGGATCGTCAAATATGCCTGGGACTTGAACCGCGACGGCGTCGACGACGCCTTCGGCGCCGAAGTCCTGGTGCCCTGGAACCAATTGATCGCGCTCGGGCTCGGCGCTGCCGGCGCCTACACGATCGAACTGGAGGTGACCGACACGCTTGGCGCCAAGGACGTTGACACGGCCACGCTGCGGGTGTTTGAAAACATGCCCACGGCCGTTGCCACGGCGACGCCCAACCCGGCCGCGCCCGGCCAGACGATCAACTTCGACGCCAGCGGCTCGTCGCACGATCGGCCCGATCGCAGCATCGTGCAGTACGAATGGGACTTCCACTACGACGGCTCCTTTAGCGCCGAGGCGACCTCGGCCACGCCCAGCGCCGCCTTCACCTACGACGCCTTCGGGGTCTACAACGTGATGCTGCGGGTGACGGACAACAACAGCCCGGCCAAGCGGGACTTCCTCGACGCGCCGCTGGTGATCACGGTCGACCAGGGCAACCAGGCCCCGACGGCCGACGCGGGCGGCCCGTACCTGATCGAGACCGGAGCGGGCTTGGTGCTCGACGGCAGCGGCTCGTTCGATCCCAACACGGCCTTCGGCGATCAGATCGCCAGTTACCAGTGGTCGATCGACGGCAACGTCCTGCCGATCAACGCGGCCTCTGTCAGCCTCACCTGGGCTCAACTGGTCGCGATGGGGCTGCCCATCGGCAGCGAGCTGCCGGTCACGCTCACCGTGGTTGACAAGCTGGGCGCCAGCGATTCGGACAGCACGACACTGGCGATCTACGACAACCAGCCGGTCGCCGTCTTCACGGCCCTGCCCAACCCGGTGGCCTGCAACGTGCCGGTCGCCTTCGACGCGAGCGGGTCGTATCACGGATGGCCGGGAGCGGGAATCGCCACGTACGAGTGGGACTTCGACTACGACGGCGTCACGTTCGACGTCGACGCCACCGGCGTGGCCGTCTCCCACGGCTATCCCCAGTTCGGCAGCTATGTCGCGGCCCTGCGGGTCACGGACAACAGCCCGGACGAGAAGACCGACATCGCGGTCCTCACGATCGACGTCAGCCTGGGCAACCGCGCCCCGACGGCCGACGCCGGCGGTCCCTACGTGTTCGGCGTCTCCGGGCCGATCGTGCTCGACGGGCGCGGAAGCTTCGACCAGGACGAGCTCGACGGCTGCGGCGACAGCATCGTCTCCTACCTCTGGGACCTCGACGGCGACGGCCAGTACGACGACGCCAGCGGCGCGCAGCCGACGATCCCGGCCGGGGCCTTCAGCTTCCCGCTGGATACGCCGGTGACAATCGCCCTGCGGGTGGAAGACCAGTTCGGCGCATTCAGCACCGACGCGACGACGCTCGTGATCACCACGAATCAGCCTCCGGTGGCCGATGCCGGCGGGCCTTACACCGCCGAGGAAGGAAGCCCGATCACGCTCGACGGCACCGGCTCGACCGACGATCAGCCGGGGCTGATCTACGAGTGGGACCTGAACTACGACGGCGGCGTGTTCCAGGTCGACGCCAGCGGCGCTCAGCCGGTGGTCACGTTCGCTGACAACGGCGTGCGGACGATTGCCCTCAGGGTCACCGACCAGACGGGCATGAAGAACCTGGCCACGACGACCGTCACCGTGAGCAACGTCGACCCGGTGGCCGGCGCTCTTCAGGTCAGCCCCTCGATCACGATCGACGGCCAGGTGCTGATCAGCGCCGGCACGGTCGTCGTCACCGGCAGCTTCAGCGATGCCGGCGTGCTCGACACCCACGCGGTCTCGATCGCCTGGGGCGACGGACAAGTCTCCGCCGCGGCGGTCAACCAGGCGGCCGGCACGTTCGAGGCGACCCACCTTTACACGGGCGGCGGCCGGTTCACGATCCTGGCGACCGTTACCGACGACGACGGTGGCTCGGCGGTGGTTTCCAAGGCGGTCAACATTGTCAACGACCTCGGCACGGTCGACTTCCGCGACGACCTGGTGGATCAAAACCCGGTGGCCGGCGACCTATGGTACCGGCTCGACGCGGCTTACGGCGGCCTCTTGACGGTCGAACTGGGCGGCTCGGGCGCGGCCGGCGCGGCGGTCAAGCTGTTCGACGCGTCGCAGACCTCCGTTCTCGCTCTGGCGGATGGTCCGAGCACCGGCGGCACCGACTTCCTCGTCACGGCCGGCGCGAGTTACTACTTGAAACTCTCCGGCACGGCGGCCGACGTCGATCTGCGGCTGACGAACCTCGTCGAGCAGGCCGGGGCCGCGCTGACCGTCCACGGCACCGACGCGGACGACGCGTTCGAGTTCGAGTTGGCCGAAGGGCACTACGTGCGGATCAACGGCACGGAGTATCTCTTCGCCGAGGTGGCCGGCGCGGTCGACACGGTCGACTTCGACGGCGGGGTCGGCAACGACACGGCAACGTTCTACGGCGACGCGGCGGCCCAGTCGGCGCGGTTCTTCACCGGCCGCGGCGAGTTCTATTCCGGCGTGCTCGATTTCGACAAGACCGGATTCTTCGTCAACGCCCTGGCTGAAAACCTCGTCGCCCACAGCGGTGGCGGCGAGGACTACATCCAGATGTACGATTCGCCGGGCGATGACGTCTTCACGGTCGCGCCGCGGTTGGCGACCCTCACCGGCCCCGGTTATTCCCATGCAGGCCACGGGTTCTATGTCAGCCTGGGCTATGCCACCAGCACCGGCGGCGCGGACGGCGCCGGCGGCCGCGACTACGCCGAAATGCAGGATTCGCCGGGCGTCGACAAGGTCAAGGTCGGCGACGCCGTCGGCAGGGAGTCGACCAAGGACACGGTCCGCGTGTCCAACTGGGGCGCCACGGATCAGCCGTACTTCCTCCGCGGCAAGGGCTTTGAGGAGATCACGGTCTTGTCCAACGGCGGAGGCGACATCGCCCGCATCTTCGATTCCGCCGCCGACGACACGGTAGACGCCTCGTATGACCAGGTCACGATCGTCACGGGGAGCAACCTCGCAAAACCGGGGATCGCGCGTGAGAAAGCGACGATCCATGGTTTCGACAGCACCATCGCCTACAGCGTCTGGGGTGGCAGCGACACCCTCAACCTGTTCGACAGTCCCGGCGACGACAAGGTCGTGCTCAGGCCGCACAAGGCCGAGATGAGTCCGCGCCAAGCGGATACACCGGTCTTCACCGGCCGCGGTTTCGCCCTCGTCCACGCCGTGGCGTCGGCCGGCGCCGAGAACTACGACTATGTCAGAATGCACGACACGGAACTAGTCGATCTGCTGGTCGCCGGGTACCTCGAAGGAGAGAGCTGGGCAACCCTCTCCAAGCCGGCCGGTGGATCGGCGATGGCCAAGATGTACGACGCCCTTGGCTTCGACGTCGTCAGGGCGGTAAACGACTACGGCGATTCGCCGCGCAACAAGAAGGACGTCGATGCCGCCGTCGACTTCCTCATGCTCGAAGGCGGCTGGGACGAGATTTGAGCGGGTCACGGGTCCACGGGGAACCGGCCGCCCGGGCAGGCAAATGCCCGCCGGCGGCCGGTTCTTATTTCAGCTCCTTGATGCGGAGGTTGCGGAAGTACACCTCCTCGCCGTTGCCGTGGGCGTGCAGGCCGATGCGGCCCTTGGTGTAAAGAAGTCCGGGGTGGTCCTTGCCGTCCATCCCCGGCTTGCCGGCATAATCGTCGAGGTTGGCGTCGACGATCACCGTGCCGTTCAGGATCACCTTGACCCGCCGACCCTGGCAGATGATCTCTTCCTGGTTCCACTCTCCGGCCGGCTTGAGGTGGCCGGGCTTGGCCGGCACCACGCCGTAGACCGAACCGTGATGCTGGTAGGCGTGGATCGTGGCGTGCTTGGGGGCGTCGTCGTCGAGCACCTGGATCTCCATCCCCTCCAGGTGAGGCTCGCGGCTGATCTTCGTGCGGATTCCCACGCCGTTGTTTCCGCCGGGCTCGAACTTGATGTCGAGCCGGAAGATGAAATCGGCGAACTCCTTCTCCGTGAAAATGTGCTCCTTGCCGTCCTTCTTGCAGATCAGCAGCCCGTCGCGGGCGTAGTAGCTGTCGGTGCTGCCCTTGACCCCGACCCAGCCGTTGAGCGTCTTGCCGTCGAACAGGGGCACGAAACCCTCTTGGCGCTCCTTCTCGGAGAGCTGGCGGGGGTCCGCCGCCGGTTCGGCGCCCTCGGCGCGGGCCAGGGCGAAGGAAACACAGACTGCCGCAAACAAAAGCCATCGCATGATCGGGTCCTTTCTCAATGGGAGAGTGGCGATCCATTGGCCTCAACGTAGGACGGGCATTCCCGCCCGTCAAGCAGGTCGACATGCTTTTTTCGTCCCGTCCCGAAGGGACACTCCTAAGCCAGCCCAGGGTGGAGCGCGGCGAGTGAAACGAGCCAAGCGCGGGCCCTGGGTCGGGAGCTCGTTTGCTCAGCCCGTCCCGAAGGGACACCTCTAAGCCAGCCCAGGGTGGAGCGCGGCGAGTGAAACGAGCCAAGCGCAACCCTGGGGTAGGAGCCGCGCAAACCGCGGCCAGCCCCAACGGGGCGGTCCTAAAGAAGTGGATGACCGCGCTGGTCAATCCCAGGCGTAACGTTCGTCAAGTGCGATCCCATCCCTTTGGCC
>JAMOAF010000301.1 GCA_023621895.1 Planctomycetota bacterium | reverse complement strand
GGTTCAGGGGCCAGATTCCACTGTCCGGTCGCCCCGATCAAGGCCCGCCTTCGGCCACTGTCGGGCAATTGGAAATTGAGCCTTGAACCTTGCCAAAAACAAAGAACGTGCGTAGAGGTGGCCAGGAAATCCAAACGAGTCCGAGCATCCCACCCGATTTGCCCAGACTCCCAGTAGTGGGCATACTTTGAGACCCAGCCGAACTCCGGCCTCGTCTTTTTTCGTCCAGTCCGGCTATTCCAGTCCAGGAATTTCGATCTTCTCTTCCTCCGCCGCCTTGCGGAGCTTGTTCAACGCCCGGGCCTCAATCTGGCGAACGCGCTCCTTTGTGACCCCCATTGCGGCGCCTACTTCCTTCAGGGTCCGCGGTTCCTCGCCGCGGCTCAACCCGAACCGGCTCACGATGATCTGCTGCTCCCGCTGATCGAGCCGGCCAAGAATCCGCTCCACCTGGGCCTCCCGCTGCAACTGGGCCGATTCCTGTTCATACTGGTCGCTGCGCTCGTCTTCGGCGGCGCCAAACATCTCCGAATGGCTCGTGCGGAATCGATCGCGCTGGCGATGCTCGTCGGGAATCGTACGCGCATAATTCTTCATGATCGCCCAACTTGCGTACGTGCTGAACTTGTTTCCCCGGGCGAAATCGAATTTTTCCACGGCGCGGATCAGCGACATGTTCCCGTCGCTGACAAGTTCGAAAAAGCTCTCCGCCGGACCGACGTGCCGCTTGGCGATTGACACCACCAGGCGGAGATTGGCCGAGATGATCTCGTTCTTCGTCGCCACCACCTGATCGTAGAGCTTCTCGATCTGGTCCATCAAGCTGCTCTTTGGGCGGGCCGGGTCCAGCGTGTCGCGAAGCCGCGACGCACGGTACTTCAGGTAGTTCATCTTCCGAAACAGGTGCGTCTCCTGCTCCCGCGTAAGCAGCGGAACCTCGTATAAGCTCGCCAGGTACGGCGGCAAGCCGCTGGGAAGCCGGGTCTTCTTCACCGGCTGCTCGCCGGCCGGCATTGGCCCGCAGATCTCGCGATCCTGCTTCTCCGTGCGGATCAATCGAAAACCATCGTTGGGGATGAAGTCCAACGGCAATTCCAGAATCCGCTTGGCGCGCATCTCGCCGATGATCCGGTAAATGCTCGTCTTCGTCCGGCAGAACGACTTCGCCAATGCCTCCACCGATTCGCCGCGACGATACTTCCGGTAAATCCTCTGCTTCGTCTCCTCGCGGAGGGGTCCCGTCTTCTCGGAAAAAATCGCCAGGTCCGGGTGAGCCCGGTCGAATTGCTTCAGCGTGTAACGGATCGTCTCCACGCTGCGGTCCATCTTCCGCGCCAAACGCTTCGTCACCTCAGCCGGGCAGCCCCCCTTGTTGGCAAGCCGCCGCGCATACTCGATGATCCTGCCGCGTTCCTCCACCGTTAACTGGCTGAACCGCGCCCCGCGGCGAACCCGTTCCCTGTTGTGCTGGACGAATCGTTCCACCGAACTCTCCAAAAAGCCCACGCGCTTCCGCCCGTCAAATAAAAACCGCCGGCTGACAAGCCCCTGGCGGCGCCAGCGCGAAATCGTCTTGGTCGAAACCTGGAATCGCCGGCTCAACTCGTCCACCGTAAGGACCGGTTCGCCCACCTCCTCCACCGGCAGATTGGCCGAGTCGGACACGTCTTCCACGAACAGACGCAGGTCGTGAATCGCCTCGGCTCCCGTCATTCGGACTTCCGGATAAGCCTCCGGGCGGTAGCTGGTGATCCGGTAGCAGAGGTACTCGTACGTATAAGTCTTGGATTCGTCCAATTCGTGCAAGAGCAGCTCGGCGCGGTCCACTTGCTCGAGCTTCTTTTCCCGCGGCGCAAAGCGGACCTGCTGATCGCGGAGTTCGCGAATCGCTGCATGGATGTAGTCGATGTGCATCATCGAGTTCCTTTCCGGATCGAACCGCTGCCCCTCGGCCACCGTCCTGCACCTTCCAGTTCACCGGCGTCGAAACCTTGCACCCGGCCTCCATCGCCCGTCGTATCCGGCGGGTGCCAGACCGCCGGCATTCTAATCCGATCTTCGTATTTTTGACAAGTACTCCTTGCAAAAATCGGCAACTTTTTTCGCCAGACCGAAATCTCCTCCCGCCGCGCTGGCGGACGCAATGTCGAACAGTAACCCATCCAGGGGGTGACCGCCTCCAAAATACCCCGAACTGATTATCTTCAGCGGGCAGCCATGCGTCCGCGCAAAAATTCAGATGCTCTCTGCACTGGATACGTTCCCAGGCCCGATTCGGTTTCGCCCGTCACTCTCCTCTCGTTCCTTGACGCTCAGGCATCCGGTTCGCGCGTCGGTTGCCGAGCGGCAGACGTGCCGGCGACCGGCCGTCCCCCATTTGAAGACAGTCCATGGCGGGGGGTTGTTCGCTTTTTGCAGCTCCCTTCCGCGATAGTGGACTGTCGAGCGGACGGTTGCCTTGGGAGCCGGCGGCAGACCCTGCCGGAGGACCGAAAGAACCGGCATTTCCGTTGAACTTTCCCAATCACGACCGTCGATTTATGGCCAATAGGCCCGCCGGCGCGCGCTCTCGGCTCACCTGGCAGTTTTCTATTCGTCAGCGACCGAGGAACATTTTCCGTAACCTCGCACGCTGGCCGGGGCCGAGGAAGATAGCCCATTTTCCCAACGGAAATCCAGCATGTCTCGCTACGATCGAAGGAAAACCCTCCTTTTGGTGGTTGTTTGCCTGATCTCGTCGCCCTGCTTGGCGGCGGAAACGGCTGGAGAATCGGTCTCCATGACATCAAATCGCGCGGCGGGGACAATCGACCGGATCACCGCGTCGCTCGAGGTGGCGGGCCACCTCCAGGTGCTTGACGAGGGGGCAAAGCTGCTTCCTTTGAAACTGGCCGTTTTGGCGAATTTGCAGTACGACGAGCGGTCGCTGAGCGTGCCGGTTCTCCCCGAAGCGCCACTGCGTTCCGTGCGGTGCTACGACCGCGCCCTGGCGGCAATCCAGGTGGACCAGGAAGAAACCCACCCGACGCTGCGCGATGACCGGCGACTGGTCGCCGTCGACATCCGCGGGGGCAAGGCGACGCTCTACTCGCCCGCCGGCCCGCTCAGCCACGACGAGCTGGACCTGGTCGACCTGCAAGCAAATACGCTGCTGCTCGACCGCCTGCTTCCCGCCGATCGCGTCGCGGTCGGCGCGAAATGGGGACATGCCGACGATCTGCTTGCGATGTTGCTCGGGCTGGACGCGGTCAGCACGAACCGGGTCGAAAGCTCGTTGACTTCCGTGCGCGACTCGGTCGCGCTGGTCGAGCTCGGCGGCGAGGTCCAGGGCGCCGCGAGCGGAGTCTCGACGGAGATCAAACTCCGCGGAAAATATCAGTTCGATCTGGTTCTCAAGCGGATCACATGGTTTGGCGTCTTGATCCAGGAGAAACGTTCGATCGGCCACGTCGGCCCCGGACTCGACATTGTCGCTCGGCTGCAACTCAAGATCGCGCCGATCGACGAGTCGCCCCAGTTGACTGACAAGGCCCTGGCGGACTTGCCGCTGGAAATGTCGGAGGGAAGCACGTGGCTCAGTTACGTATCCCCCCAAGGCGGCTGGCAGCTCTTGAACGAACGGCGCTGGTTTGTGACGCGAGACGAGCCCGAAGCCGTGATCCTGCGGTTGCTGGACCGTGGAGAGTTCATCGCCCAATGCAACATCACGCCGGCGCCGCGGGTCGAACCCGGCAGATTGTCCACCCTTTCGAAATTCCAGGCGGATATCCAGTCGGGACTCGGCGCCGCTTTCGGCCGCTTCTCCTCGGCGCGGCAGAGCGTCAACGAGTTGGGCTATCGAGTCTTTCGCGTGGTTGCCGAGGGCAGCGCGTCGGAGGTTCCCGTCCAGTGGACCTATTACCTCCTAGCCGACCAGGCCGGGCGTCAACTCGTCGCGGTGTTCATCGTCGAGGGTGAATTGGCCGATCGCGTCGCGGGCGCCGATGAGCAACTGATCGCCTCGATCCAGTTCCTTGGCGAGGAGACAGCCGAGCGGCCGGCCGCCGCCACGCCGCGCTAGCCGCGTGGGCTTGCCCTGCGACTGCGTCGCCAGATCAGCACCGCCCCGCGCGGCGAGCGCCATCCGCTCGGCCGCTTCCGTGCCGCGGCCTTTGGACAAATCGGTCAAACAAGCCCCGCGGCCTTCATCCACTCGACGTAATGCGCGGCATAGGCGTCTAGATTCTCCATCGCGCCGCCGCCGCGGATCGGCGAACACATCTCGTAGTTGGCGATGCCGTCGAAGCCGCCGTCCTTCAGGCCGCGGAAAAAGGCCGGGTAGTCAATGAAGCCCTCGCCGAATTTCACTGCCCGGACCAGGTCGGGAGTCTCGCGCTGGTAGTTCACCAGGTGCGGCAGGTAGCGGAACCGCGGCAGCCGCACGTAGTCGGCGTTGGTGGTGATCACCGCGTGCGGCGCCATTTTCTTGGCGGACTCGTACAACTCCTCGCCGCGGAGGGCCGGCGACCAGGCGTCGAACCCCAGCCTGCAATTTGGCCGATCCACGTCGTGCAGAATCTCCAGCAGCACGTCGCTGTGGACGCCCACGTCGTGGTGGTTCTGCACGGCCAGCGTCACCTCGTGGGCCGCCGCCCTGTCCGACATCTCGCGGAGCGCCGCGACAACGCCGCTCCAAACGGCCTGCGGGCTGTGACCGGCCGCCTCATAGGCCGTGAAGACGCGGACAATCGATGCTCCGAGCCGAGCGGCGATCCTGGCCAGCGATTCGACATAGGCGATCTGCATTTCGAGATAAGGCACCTCGGCGGCCGCCGCCGGCCCCAGGTCGGTGTAGCCGGCCACGGCGCCGCAGGCGATCTTGTGTTCGGCCAGCGCGGCGGCGATCGAGTCGAGCCGGTCCGCCCCGGCGTCCAGCGGCGAGAGGTGCGGCCGCTTGCCGGCCAGCATCACGGCGCCGTATCCCAGGCGTGCGGCCTTGGCGACGAACTCTGGCAGACCGAGTCGGTCCTGGCCCCAGTAGCCGGCGTAGCTCACGGAAAACAGTCCCAGTTTCATGGTTTTTCGCCCTTCAGCTTCTCGGCAAAGACCTTCTCGAACTTCTCCATCTTCGGCGCGATGACCATCCGGCAATAGCCCTGGCTCGGGTTCTCGCGGTAGTAATTCTGATGATAATCCTCGGCCTTGTAGAAGACGGTGAAGGGTGCGATTTCGGTAACGATCGGCGCCGGGAACGCTCCCGAGGAGTCGAGTCGCGCCTTGTACTGCTGGGCGAGCTTCTTCTGCTCCTCGGAGTGGTAGAAGATCACGGATCGGTACTGGGTGCCCACGTCGTTTCCCTGGCGGTTGAGCGTGGTGGGGTCGTGGGTCTTCCAGAAGACCTCGAGAAGCTGTTCGAAGGAGATCTGCCGCGGATCGTAGGTGACCTGGCAGACCTCGGCGTGGCCGGTCGTGCCGGTACAGACCTGCTTGTAGGTGGGGTTTGCGACCTTGCCGCTGGAATAACCCGAGGCAACGGACTCGACGCCCTTTAAGCGTTGAAAAACGGCCTCGACGCACCAGAAGCAGCCGGCGCCGAACGTGGCGGTCTCCAGGTTGGCCGCGCCGGCGGGTTGTGCCTCGCTCGGCCGCGCGGCCGGTTCGGCCTTGGCCGTTTGCCTGATGGTTTCGTTCATCGGCTGTTGCTCCGGGCTGGGTTGATCGGTGCGCGAGCATCCGGCGACCGCCAGCAAGAGGCACGCGGCGGCCAGAAAGGCTCGTCGGCGAGCGCTGGGTCTGCGCGGCGTTGGATGTGGGGTTCGCATCGTGACGTGCATCCAATTTGGACGGAATCGCACCTGTCTGACTTCCAGGCGCGTCATGACTCGACAGTCTACGCAGACAGAGCTGAACGTCCATTTTCGTCTATCGTGCA
>JAMOAF010000547.1 GCA_023621895.1 Planctomycetota bacterium | reverse complement strand
CTGTCGACCGTTCAATACGACCGCGTCTCGGAGTTGCTCGATCGCCGTTATGGAATCAACCCTTTGACTTTCTGGTGGTCTGCAACCCATACCCACTCCGCGCCGGAAACCAGCGAACAGGAAATCGCTCTTTTGTTCCTGCCGGAGCGTTTCAAAATGCCGCTCGACACGGCTTATGTGAGCATGTTTGAGCAGAAACTCGTCGAAGGGATCGTCGAGGCCCGACGGATGCTTGCTCCCGCCCGCTTTGGCGCGGGCTGGGGATCCTCGCGGGCGAATATCAACCGCCGCGCGGTTCTCGACGGCAAAGCTTATCTCGGAATGAACCCCGACGGAGCCGTCGACAGCAGGATCGGCGTGCTGAGAATCGACAAGCAAGACGGGACCCCGCTTGTCTGTATCGCCAACTATCCGATCCACGGTACGGTATTGGGCGGAAAGAGTCTGCTTGTGAGTGGGGACGTGCAGGGAACCACGGCCGAGTATTTCGAACAGACGACGGGGATACCGCTCTTGTTCATGAATGGCGCCCAGGGCAACCTGGCGCCGATCTATAGCGGCTACCCCGGGGATCCCACGCGAGGACTTGGTTTCTTCAAGTCGATCCTGGGCGACAAGATCATCGATGCATACCGTAAGATCACGGCAACCGCGGACCGGGTGAAGTTGTGTCCGGGATCGATCGTTGTCGAGACGCCACGCAAACCCGGTCTGGATTGGCCCCCGGGGCTTGGCAAGTACACTCGCACCAACAGCGAGGGGGTGAATTTGGTGAGGCTTCCCATTCGCTTCCTGAAGATCAATGACGACATCATGATCTGGAGTTCGCCCGCGGAACTGTTCTGCGAGATATCGAACGGCATCCGCGAACGTTCGCCTTTTCCGTACACTTTCTATTACGGGTTGACGAACGGGACGTTCGCCTACGTGCCAACCGAGGCGGAATGGAAACTAAAGGGCTACGAGACGGACATCTGCCTGTTCACGCCTTCGGCCGAGAAGGATCTCACCGAAGCGGTGGTCAAGTATCTCCTGGAACACAAATAAGGTGCCCCCCGCGGACTCCAGCAGCCGCGGCAGTAGCCGAACCGGAACCGCACGAGTGGGCGATGCTTGTGGCCGACCCGAAGGTGGCCGCGGAGCGGCGCCCGCGGCTGGGCAGTCTCTCCTGCCCATCGTGGACATGATCTTCTCGCAGCCGATCCTGGTCCAGAAGGAACCGGCGAGGCCACAAGTTGATCGGGCTGCTTGCGCTGGACTACAATAGGCAGCGCCGGTCCGTCCGGCACCGCCTGCTTGATCCACCACCCGCCTCAACCACGCAACCGGAGGTAAGCCCTATGACGTTCCTTTCGTCCCGCTATGTCGTTTCGTTCGCGCTGACTGTTTCACTTGGAACGCTGCTTTGCGCGGCCCGCGGCGAAGAGAGGAAGTCGCTTGCAGACTTTCCCTCGACGCCTCACTTCTGGTATCGCCCCCAGCCGCCCGGGCCGTATATCGACTGCCAGCGTGGGAACAAGGCCTTCGGCTACCTCGAAGGTAAGGCCCTTCTTTCGGAGGACAACGCCCGCACCTGGCCGCACAGCGCCGCTTTTCCCGACGCCAAGAAGATCACGTTCAGCCACATTCTGAAGAACGGGAACATTCTCTTCGCCACCGGGGCAAACCTGTATCTGAGCACCGACAACCTCAAGTCCTACAAGCCGATCACCGTGAAGGGCGCAAAGGGCCGCGACTATCTACCGCACACGCCGAAGAATCCCGAGAACCCGGGATGGTACTTTCACACGCTGCCGGGCATCGTCTCTTGGGACATCGGCGGCAAAGAAATCATGGTTTGGGGAAACTACTGCAACGTGATCGGCGGCGCAACGCCCGTCAATATCTACTATTCCACCGACAGCGGGCAAACCGTGAAGCTGGCCTACACGTTTGGCTGCAACCCCAACTTCAGCGATAACGGCTCGGGCGGCGGCGGGAAAGGGGGCAACCTGTTGGGCGATCCCGACAACCCGATCATCGCCCGGCATCTCCACGGCGTCTCCTACAACCCGGCGGAGAATGCGTTCTACGCCAGCACCGGCGACGGCGACCGTCCGGAGGGCAAGGAGTGCCATTGGCTCCGCGGGACCTACGACGCCGCGAACGACCAATGGCAATGGAAGGTGATCGTCACCGCCAGCCTCAACACACGCTACAAGTGCGGCGGAATCAATTTCGTCGACGGCAAGTGCTACTGGATCAGCGATGCGAACGGCCCCAAGCCCTACGACCGCGGCATCTTCTGCTGTGACCCGGCCGACATCCCGAATCCGGAAAAGCACACGATGTTGTTCAATCCGGGCGTGGAGTCGGGCAACATGATCATCCAGGACGGCGTGATGCTGGCCACCCACTGCGCGCCGGCCTCGCCCATGAAGAACGGAATTATCGTTTCCACCGACATGGGCAAGACCTGGGCCCAGTACGATTTGGCGGAATTCGGTCCGAGGTCGGGAACCCGCTTCCACGAGAAGAACAGCGAAGGGTGGTTCCGCCTCGACCTGCGGACTGGCTGGGTGACGCAGGCCGACGTGATGTTCATCAAGCCCAAGCCGGCAGCCGCGGCGCGAAACAACTGATCGCTCCAGGTACTTCGGGACCGCTTCACTCCCCTGCAACTAGGAGATGTTCGGATGGTAAGGCATCTGGTGGCCTCATTGGCGGCGCTGAGCCTGGCAGTTTCTGTTGTCCCGATCTCGGCAGCATCCGTGGACGCGGACCTCGTTCTCCAGGGCGGGACGATCCACGATGGTTCAGGCGGAGAGCCGGTGGTGGGCGACGTGGCTGTCCGCGCGGGGCGGATCGTCGGCGTGGGCAAGTTCACGCCGGGAAAGGTCGGCCGCAGCATCGACTGCCGCGGATGCATCGTGGCGCCGGGGTTCATCGACCTCCACACGCACACCGACGGAACCTTGGCCCAGCCGGGAGTCCGCCCTTGCTTGAACTATCTCCTGCAAGGGTGCACGACCATGGGCACCGGCAACTGCGGCGGCAGCCGCAACGTGGCAGAGTTTCTCGAGGACGTTGACCGTAACGGCGCCGGCACGAATATCTTGCACCTCATCGGGCACGGGACGGTTCGGGGCAAAGTGCTCGGTTCCGCCCGGCGGGCTCCTACGGCCGAAGAACTCGAGCGGATGAAGGCGCTGGTCGACCAGGCGATGCGCGAGGGGGCCTGGGGGATGTCCACGGGGCTGATCTATGCGCCGGGGTCGTATGGCCAGGCGGACGAGATCATCGCTCTGGCGAAGGTGGTGGCCGCCCACGGGGGAATCTACGCGAGCCACATCCGCGATGAGGGCGACCATGTCCTCGAAGCGGTGGCCGAGGCGATCCGAATTGGGCGCGAGGCCGGCGTGCCTGTCCACATCTCGCACTTCAAGTCGATGCAGATTCCGAACTGGGGCAAAATCCGCCAGGCGGCGGCGATGATCGAAAAGGCCCGCGCGGATGGCCTGAGGATTACCGCCGACCAGTATCCCTACACCGCCAATTCCTTCTCGCTCATGGATGCTGCCTTGCCGGAGCCGCAGATCGAGTGGTGTAAGCGCGCCGAGCTGGCGAAGCGGATGGCGGCCGAGCCGGAGTTCGCCGCCCTGGTGCGGCGGGTGGTTGCCGACCAGCTCGGGCGAACGGAGAAAATCGTGATCTGCGCGAGCAAGAAGTTCCCGAGCTATGCCGGCAAGAGCCTCCAGGAAATCGCCGCCGCCGAGAAGATCGAGGCCGTGGACCTGGTCCTGAAGATCGTGGCCCAAGAGAACCCGCAAATCGTCAGCCATTCGATGTCCGAGGCCGACGTGCGGTTCGCGATGGGACTGCCCTGGGTCGCAACGGCTTCCGACGGCGCCGCGCGGGCGCTCAATCCCAACGAGCACCACCACCCGCGGAACTTCGGCACTTTCGCCCGCAAGATCGGCCACTATGCAATCGAAGAGAAGATCCTGCCGCTGGCCCAAGCGATCCGCAGTGCCACGGGACTGCCGGCCGATATCTTCGGGATTCCTGAGCGGGGCTACCTTCGCGCCGGTTATTGGGCCGACATCGTGGTTTTTGATCCGGCGCAGTATCGCGACCGGGCCACGTTCGACAAGCCGCAGGAATATGCCGCCGGCGTCCGCTACGTGTTCCTTGCCGGACAGGCCGCGGTGGACGACTCGAAGCCCAGCCCCCAAATGCCCGGTAAAGCGTTGCGACATCCTTTGGTAACATCGTCTGCCGGTAGCGCGACCAATTCGGCACCGTTCAAGGTCCAGGTCGAAGCCGAGGAGATCGTCTGCGAACTGCCCCCTTACGAGGCGACCAATAACGGCTCGGGGATGTTTTGGAGTTCGGGTAGTGCGCAAATGGTGCGGATGGGCGACCGGCTTTTTGTCAGCGCCTTTGAAGCCGTGCCTGAAGCGGCGCCCTTGAACAACGCCCGCTGGGCCCTGTACGAGCGCAACGCGGAGGGCTGGAGACTGTGCCAGCGCGACGAGAAGGACCGCACCCGCGAGCCGTGCTCCCTGGCGACCAGCCACGCTGGCCGACTGGTGATGTCGGCCAATCCCACGCTGGCTCCCTTCGTGCCCGCCGGGGGCAAGACGGCGGGCGGGCCCGCCCGGCCGGAGTTCCTCGAATTCGACCCGGCCCATCCCGAGCAAGCGCCGGCGCACCTGGTGCCACAATGGAAAGAAGAGCAGCTGTTTACGGAACATACGTACCGGGCGTTCAGCGCCGACGGTGCGCGCGGCGAGTTCATCCTCTTCAACAAAGTCGGCAACACGCACACCGCCTGGGCCTTTCTCGACGCCGACCGAAAGTGGACCACGGGGCAACTGATCTGGCCCAAGGGCGAAGACCCGAAGTATGCGGTCTCGAACGGACCCCTCACGTCCGTGAACTACGCCAACGTGATTCTCAAGGATCGCCAGGTACACTACCTCGGCCTCTCGCCAATCAACATCTGGAACCGGATCGACCCGCTGAAGAAAGAAACCTGGGGCCGCGACAATTGGGGTTGGCGGATGCGCAAGCTGCATTACGCCTGGACGCCGGATATCAAGAACCGGCCGTTTGGCGACTGGATCGTGTTGGACGACACGATGGACGACGGCGGCACCGTGGGCTTGGGCGATTCGTGGCTGGCGCCCGACGGCCGGCTGCACGTGGTGTGGCAAAAGGAACCCATCCACCCCAAGCTGCGCGACCTCTATTTCCCTGACATCAAGCGCAACTCGCACCTCTGCTACGGAATTGTGAAAGACGGGAAGCTGGTCGCCAAACGCACGCTGCTCTCCGGTGGCGAGACCACCGGCCCCGTGCGTCCGACGGGCTACATCGGGCATCCGCGACTCCACATTACCCCGGACCACCGGATCTACATTCTCTGCAATCTCGTCGGCACGACGGCCGAAACCAAAGCCCAGACCGGCAACTATGCCCTGCGAATCGGGGCCGACGGTTCCGTTTCAACACCCGTCCGGATTCCCCTGGCCCGGCCGATCCCCGGAATCTTCTTCACCGCCACGCCCCGAGCCGGAAACCGGCTCACCGAGGCCGCCGATCTGCTGATCGCCGACACGATCGACGGCAAGCCGGTGGCCCGCTACGCTCGAATCCGCTTCTCCGCGGGAACGTGACATACCGGATGCGAAGTAAGGTCGGTGCCGGCGCTGTTGTGGCCAGGCAGGGAGTTACCAATGACAAAGCAGTTACGACGTGTGTTGCCCGTGTTTGTGTTGTGCTCGCTGTTTACCGCGCGGGCTTCTCTGTTCTCCGCGGAGCCGGATTCCTTTGTTTTTGAAACGGAACACCTGCAATACGTCCTTGGCAGCGACGGTACGGTGCGGGGGTTTATCGATAAGCGGGACGGGCGCAATTGCCTGAAAGAGAATCAAA
>JAMOAF010000135.1 GCA_023621895.1 Planctomycetota bacterium | reverse complement strand
GCGCGCTACCTAAGATGCAATCTTCATCCGCTCCGTCAAAATCTTGTCGTCCAACGGCACCGTGCACGAGTATGTTCGCATCGTTGGCTCAGTGCGCGAGAACGGCAAGGTCAAGCAGAAGGTGATCTCCAATCTGGGACGACGGGATACGCTCGAAGCTGTCGTGCCATTGCTCAACCGGTTTCTCCGTGCGGAAGAGGACCAAAGGTGACTGGCTTGCCAACTCGGGCAGGAAGGCCCGATCGAAGTCCTGGACGCCAGTACCTGGGGGCCGCTGCTGGTGGCTCGGCATTTCTTTGGCCAACTGGGACTGCGGAGTCTGCTTGATGGGGCGCGGCGTTGGCCAAATATGGCTACAACCGCGACGGCAAGCCGCGGAACGCACAAGTCGCCGTGGGCGTGGTGATCGTGGCCGGATGGCCGATCGCCGATCTATGTTTGGGCCGGCAGGAAGCCGGCCGCCCGTCGCGTGCGTCCGGCCAGGAGACGCCATCACGGCCTCCAAAAGTCAGACGGTTTCCGGCACGACAAACGGCTCGCGATCCTTGCGCCGGCAAAGCGCGCGTGCTTCCGCGGCAGACTCGCCCACAAACTCCTCCGAGTCCGGGCTGATCGTCACCCAGGGCCCGAGTGTTGCGGGCGTCTTCGTCAGATCGATCCCGTTGGCCGCGAGGTGATCTCCAAAACGCTCGCAGGCGTCCGACCACTGCGGGCTGTTCTTGGCCGCACCAGTCGCGGCATCCGGCTGCGACGCCCTGCCCAGCCGGTAGGACACATTGGCCATGTGGCAGAGTGCGGCCGAGCGGTGCCCCTCGAGAACCTCGCAGTTGAGGTGGCTGGGGTCCCGGCTGCGCACCGCCTCGATGAAATTCGCCGGATGCGCGCTTGCCTGTTCGTCGGAATCGAGCCGGTCCGTGAATTCCTTGATCCGCCGATCGCCACGGTCATAAACGGCGCTCGTTGCCGTGCTGCCCAAGTAGTAACCGCCTTCGCACTGGACGATCAGGCCCGTGGTAAGCGTGCGGACCGCGTCCATCTTCCTGGAACCCGGCCTGTCCGGCAGGCCGCGGACTTCACAGACGATTGGAGCGGGCGCGTAGTCCAGCAGGGCGAGCTGGGTGTTCGGAGTCTGGCCGTCGTCGTTGAACGCGAATCGGCCGCCGAGGCTGATTGCCCGCCGCGGCAACCCGTTCTGGCCGATCAGCCATCGGCAGCGATCGAGGTAGTGGACTCCGTTGTTGCCGATCTCGCCGTTTCCTGTGTCCCAGAACCAGTGCCAGTCGTAATGAAAAACGGAGCGCATCGGCGGTGCATCCGGCGCCGGGCCGAGCCACAAGTTGTAGTCGACCGAAGCCGGCGGTTTTTGTGGGCCTGCCGACTTGCCGATTCCCTCCCGCCGCCGGTAAACGATGACCTGACCGTAAAGAATCTTGCCCAATTGCCCGGTTTGAAGGAACTCGGCGGCCTGCCGCGAAGCATCGGAAGAGCGGGCCTGCGTGCCGACCTGGACAATCCGCTTGTACTTTCGCGCGGCCGCCACCATTTGCCGGCCTTCCCAGATGCTGTGCGAGGCCGGTTTTTCGACGAACACGTCCTTCCCGGCCTGGCAGGCCCAGACGGTGGCCAAGGCGTGCCAGTGGTTCGGCGTGGCCACGAAGACGGCGTCGACATCCGGCGAGTCAAAAACATCGCGCATGTCGGCGCATGTCTTGACGCCCTCCCGCCAGGCGGAAAACCGCTCCGCTTCGCGGCCAAGAATCTGCTTGTCGACGTCGCAGAGAGCGACAATCCTGACGTTGGGAACCTTCCGCAATTGATCGATAAGCTGCCGCCCGCGAGCGCCGACGCCGGGACCGCCGACCTCGCCGAGTCCAATCATGGCGACCCGAACGTCGCCGTTGGCGCCCAGGGGCTTGGACAGCGGCGCTGCGGCAATGCCGCGGCCCGGCAGCGCAAACGCCAATCCACTCGCCAACGACGCGCGCAGGAACCTTCTTCGCGTGACGCCAGTCATCATCTTCCTCCGTATGGCCTACTTTTCCTTCGAACTGACCTGCCACTGGTCGGTGAAGTCTGTCAAGGGAACCCGGGCGCGACGGCTATTTCCGGCGATATGTGAACACCGCTGCGCCGGGCCGTTCATCGAGGTCGACCGCCAGCCCTTCGGCCGCCAGTTGCGCGCCCGTTGCCATTAGTCTTTCCTGGCGGTCGAAACGCATCAGTTCATAGCGAGCGTCCGTCGCCAAACCGCGGAGTCTCAATCGCACCGACGCCGCGGGGCACTCCGCACGGCGAAACGCCTGGACCATGCCCTCTCCCGACTCCGGGCGGTGGAACTGCCAGGCGATCCAGGCGCGGCTATCCCGGCTGTAGGGCGTGAGCGGGTAGTAGTCGCCCGAGTAGAACCGGCTGACGTCGCGCCATTGGCCGACCAGCCGGCGGAGCGCGTCGTAGTCGATCTCCTTGAGTCGGATGTCGACGCCCAAGCCCAGACTGGGCGCGGCGTTGCTCCAGAAGGCGTAGGGCTCCACCGGCGTCAGTCCGCCGCCGTAGTAGCCCGCCTTGGCGCAGGCCACCGTGCCCGTCCCGTGATAGGGAATCCAGAACGAGATGCCGTAGGTCATCGCCTGGTGGCCGACCGGCTCGTAGGCGTAGTCGCTCCGCCAGAGAGGCACGGCCCGGCGGAGCGTCTCCAGGTCATTCCGCCGGCCGCCGGAGGCACAGGTGTCAATCAGCATCTCTGGGTGGCGGCGGCGAAGCTCGTCCCAGTAGGCCAGATAACCGGTGACGTGCTTGATCTCCGTGATCCCCTGGCGGTCCGGCGCGTCGGCCGAGCGCCAAAAAGCCAGCGGGTCCATGTTGAAGTCCTGGCGGTAGACATCGATGCCTTCCTCGGTCAAGAGCTTGTCGATGTGCTCGGTCAGCCACTGCCGTGCGGCCGGATTGCCGAGGTTCAGCAGACGAACGCCCTCCTCGCCCGGCCTCGCCGGCCTGTCGTAGGGGTGAAAACTTGCCGCGCGGGGGGCTGGGCCGGGTTCGAGATACCCGTAGCTCCAGGCGCCGGCAGGGTTCTTCTCGGCGCTGAAGTCCGCGGCGGCGTCGTGAACCTTGCCGGAGGGGGCCGCCAGGCGGACTTCCAGCCCGGTGGAATCGCAGACATGCGTACCGTTTCCCCAGCCGGCGACGAAATCCAGATGGTCTCCTTGCGCCAAGCTGATTCGGCCTTCGTACTCAATCCGCTTCGGCTGGCCGCCGAGATTGACCGCGCCGTCGAACACCGGCCTGCCGGCGTGGAGCACGTGAACGTCGGTGGTCGTGCTTCGGTCGATCGCCAGGAACGCCGCTCGGACCGAGTAGGCGCCGGCCTCAGCGGCCGTGAAGCGGACCGCGCTGTATTCGCCCTTGGGGCCGGGATGGAAGGCCAGGCGGCCCGGTTCCCAGCGGATGTTGGCCATCGTCCGCGGCTGCGGTGAGGAGTTGTACGTCACGCACGGGTCGCTTCCACCCAGGCTGCTGGCCGACCACGAGCGCAGTCCGGCCAGCGGGCCGTCGCCCGGCGTTGATCGCAGCAGCCACTCGGGATGCTGCTCGTAGAGCCAGGTGCCGGGCATGACCCGTTCCGGTTCGAACCAGACGAGAATTTTCACACCTTTAGAGTGCGCGTGCTTGCTGATCGGTTTAAACCCGCGGGGGAACCGTTTCGGGTCGACCTGCCAGGTCCCGACCTGGGGCCAGCCGTGCTGCTGGATGTACCAGCCGGCGTCCATCCACCAGGTGTCGATCTTCAGGCCTTCTTCCAGATAGCGATCCATGTGCATGATCTGGTTGGCCTCGTTGGCCCCGATCATCTCCTCGTAGGCGCGCGAGCTGGAGGCGACAAGCTGGGGCGGCGGGAGCTTCCCGCCCGGCTTGGGCATGCTGTGGGCCATCATCCAGCGGCGCCAGGCGTTTTGTGCATCGCTCCAGTCTCCGTGCCAGAACAGCAGGGCGACGAGCGGCGTGCGGACCTCTTCGCCCGGCAGCAGCTTGAAATGGGTCAGCTCCTGCCCGGCGCGGACACGGAGCCCCGCTGCGCCCTGGCGCTCGAATTCGGCCGCCCATTGGCCGGGCCAGCCGACGGCGAGAATCACCCCCCGCGCTCCCCACTGGAGATTGAAATACGCCAGGTCGGAGTTCGTCGGCCGCCCGCCGGCAGCACTGATCCGCTTCTTGGCGCCGGCGGGGAGCGGAGTCTCCAGCGGCCCGTAATCCGAACCGTTGGCCGGCGAACCGACCGCGTGGCGGAGCAGGAACTCGGCATCCGTCCCGCGCTGCCACGACGCGTCGAGCGATTGGATGTTCTCCAGGATCGCGGTCTCCGCCTTGCCGGTGTTCTTGAAGGTCAAGAGCCACTCGGCGGCCGGGAAGTCGTGGTACTCGATCGCCTCGCAGCGGACGACCAGCCCGGAAGCCGCATCGGTCCACGATCGCACGTGGCGGGTCCGCTGCTCGTCGAGTTTTTGAACCTCG
The DNA here is from genome assembly GCA_023621895.1 of Planctomycetota bacterium. Taxonomy (GTDB): domain Bacteria; phylum Planctomycetota; class Planctomycetia; order Pirellulales; family Thermoguttaceae; genus JAAYCB01. The sequence goes on along the minus strand of JAMOAF010000135.1, from coordinate 1,411 downwards.
CGCTGCTGCCGCCAGGCGGACAGAAGCTCCGCCGATGGCTTGCCGTCGTAGACGAACGAGAGCGGCGGGCCGGATTGGTCCGCGCCGCCGGCGCCCGCCAATCGCGCGGCGACCCATTGCCGGCTCGTTGCCAGCGCCTCGTCGCCGGCGGCCGCCTCGCCGAGTCCTGCCACTGCCGGCAGCGCAATGAGAATCAGGAGGAAGATCGGCGATGCGGGCTGATTATTGCTGCTCGGTTGCATGGCGGAATCCATCGAGTCTCGAAAAGTCCGGCTTTCGCGGCACGCAGGCGGATCATGCCACCTGGCAACGGTCCTTCAGCCGCGAGACGGGGCGCACTGCCGGTCTTGAAGTCGCCGTTGCACGGCCGCCGCTCGATCGCGCCGCCTGCCGCTCAGCAGCGTCTCTTCTTCAACAGCGTCATCGCTTTCTTGGCGTCCTCATCGGTATCGAGCGCCAGGTGCATGATGAACCGCTCGCCGATCACGGCGGCGGACAGCCCGCGGAGGTTGATGCCCGCCTCGCCCAGAGTCATCGTCACTTTGTGCCCCAGGCCGGGCTCGTTGTCGCCCTCGATCCGCACCGAGTGGAGACCCTCGGCAACGCTGAAGCCGGCGTTGGCGGCGGCCTTTTTTTGCTTCACGCCTTTTATCGGGGTGATAAAGATCACCCCCGTACCGGGCTTGTCGGGGGCGCGCCGGGCAACGGCAAACTCCAGATCGGCGCCGGCTTCGGCAAGCGGCGCGAGCTTCGCCGCCAGCCCGCCGGGTTGGTCGTTGATCGTGGCCGCCCAGACATCCACGCGTTGCACCTTGAAAGCCATGACTGATCCTCTCCAAGCTGAAGGTTGCCGGGGAATCGGCTTCCGCCGCCTCCCCCTTGGAAACGACTGTGCAGCAGACGCACATCGTACGCCGGAGAACCGGAGGCCGCAAGCCACCAGCTTTAGCGGGTTGCGGCGCTGCGTTGCTCCTCGGAATTGCCCGGTTCTCGCGGCGAAGTCGGCTGCCGCTGTGCGCAACACAGGCCGTTGCCGCGCGACCGGGGCCGTCTCCCTCCGGCCTGCCTGATCCGCAGCGCACTACTTGAGGATCAACACGGACTGGTCAAGGCCGGCCTGGTCGACGATCGCCAGAAAACGCTTCCGCAATCGGCTGTTCAATCGCAGCAGGCGGCGGGCGTGGGTGAAATTACGGCGCTCGGTCAGTTGCCGGATCAGTTCCCGCTGTTCCCGAATCCGGCCGGCCAGTTCGCACGCCTCCCGCTGGGTCATGCCTGAAACGGCGCAGCGGCGGCACTTATTGCGAATCTCCTGGCCGACGATCCGAAACGCCTCGAGCACGTCGATCGGACTGCACCAAAAAAACCGACTGGCCATCGTCGTTCCTTGGCGTTGGAGAAAAGGCGACTG
>JAMOAF010000974.1 GCA_023621895.1 Planctomycetota bacterium | reverse complement strand
AGTCCATCTTCAGCCTGGCTTCCTGACACCGCCTTTCGGGTGGTACGGATGTCCCCAAATGACCGAAAGCGGGATTCAGCTCCCGCGTTTCCTGCGCTCGAAAGGGGTGTTCATCAAGGCGCTCCCGCTCGCCCCCACCGCTTCGCCGCGCGCCCCCGAGCAACCATCGCCGCCGGTGAGGCCGTAAGGATGACGTCTTCCCTCGATAAACGGTCGTTTGATGGGACAGCGGCCGGAGCGTGTTGCGGTTCAGCCGCGGGCGCCAGGGGCGATCCGTCGGCCGCAACCGCTATTTAGGCGCCCGAGGCCGCCTCAGTGCCCCGAGCGGATGGACATCTGAATACGTAGATCGCCCAGCCCAAGGCGTCTCTACCCCACCTCAAGTAGACTGATTTCTCCCGCGCCACGCGCTCAAGCAGTTCTGGAAGATCAGCGTCTTCCCGCTCGGTGCGGGCGTACTCCGCCGTCGCATGCCACTGAAGACCTTCGTATCGGTCCCAGTCGTCCTTACTGCTCACCAGGGTGTGCACGAGGTCGAGCCCTCGCCGCTGGCCTGCTTCAACGTTTTCCGCATGGCTTCCGAAGGCATCTCTTGTTAGCCCACACGCCCGCAGGTGCTCGTCCGACGGCTCCCGCAACCAGTACGGCTCCCCCACGATCACCCAGCCGTCGGGCTCGGCCATGCCGGCCAGCGCGTCCAGAGTCTGCGCGTGCCCGCCGAAAACCCAGCTCGCCCCAATGCACGAAGCGAGCGTGAGGCTGTGTGGCTTGTCGGGTTTGAAATCAGCGCCATCCATTTGGGTGAAGGTGATTCCTGCCTGTGGCACACGCGCTCTGAGCCTTCGTTCCGCCTCGGCGATGAAGAAAGGCGAGAGGTCCACGCCCACGCCGCGGACTCCGTATGCCTCCGCCAGACGGATCAGGAATTCGCCCTTGCCGCAGGCGATGTCAACCACGCGCGCGCCCGCCGGAAGCTGCACCAGGTCCACCAGGCGTGCGAGCTTCTCCTCGCTCGTGGGATTGCACACCACGTGCCCACGATGGGTGATGTCGTAGAACTTCCACGTATCCATGAATCGATCTCTCAACTGCCTTGTGTAGACGGGCGAAGAGTCAGAGCGGGCGGCCCGCACCAGCGCCAACGTCGTCCTTGGTCAACACGCCGTCGATCTGCCGCCAGATGCCGCGGACGTTCTTGTCCTGAAGCTCCGCGGGGAGCTGGTCCTGCGGCCAATCCTGGTAGCAGATCGGGCGGGCGAACCGCACGATGGCCGCCGTGCCGACCGAGGTGCTCCGCACGTCGGTTGTGGCCGGGTAGGGTCCGCCGTGGTGCATCGCCGCGCAGACTTCGACGCCGGTCGGGTATCCGCCGAACAGCAGACGCCCCGCCTTGGCTTCCAGGATGCTCCGCAGCGAGTGGCAAAGCGGCGCGTCACCCTCGCCGGCGAAGATCGTGGCCGTCAGTTGACCCTGAAGACCGCAGGCGACTTCAAGCATTTGCTCCTCCGAGTCGCAGCGGACGACGAGCGTGGCCGGCCCGAACAATTCGCCGCTCATCTGGCGATCGGCCAGGAACGCTTCGGCGCCCGTGGCGAAAAGCATCGCCGCCGCCTCGGTCCGCGCGCTGTCCGGCTCGGGCGACGAATGGGCCACCAGCTCGATCGTCTCCTTGGCGGAAAGGTCTTCCGCCTGGCGGCTGTAGCCGTCGAGGGTGTTCCGGTTGAGCATCGTGCAGGGCCGGCCGGCGGCAAACAGCGCCGCCAGCGCGGAGACGAGGCGATCCAACTCACCGCTCGCCAGGCCGACCACCAGGCCGGGATTCGTGCAGAACTGGCCGGAGCCGAGGGTCACCGACGCGTAAAGGCCCGCGGCGATCTCCTCGCCCTTGGCGGCCAGCGCCGCCGGCAGGAGAAACACCGGGTTGATCGAACCCATCTCGGCGTAGACGGGGATCGGCGTCTCGCGCGAGAGGGCGGCATCGAACAGCGACCGCCCGACGCCGAGCGAGCCGGTGAAGGCAACGGCCTGGATGCCGGCGTGGCGGACGAGCGTCTGGCCGGCGTCGGCGCCGCGGCCCTGGAGCAGGGAGAACCAATCATCGGGAAAGCCGCTCTCGGCGAGCGCATTCTGGATCGCGGCGGCGGTCATTTCACACGTCCCCGGATGGCCCGGGTGGGCCTTGAAGACGACGGGATTGCCGGCGGCCAGGGCCGCCGCCGTGTCGCCCCCGGCGGCCGAAAAAGCCAGCGGGAAATTGCCCGCCCCGAACACGGCCACCGGACCGATCGGGATCAACATCCGCCGCAGGTCGGGCTTCGGGATCGGCCGGCGGCCGGGCTGGGCCCGGTCGATCCGCGCGTCGACCCACGAACCCTCGCGGACCAGCCCGGCGAACATGCGCAGTTGGCCGGTTGTCCGCTCCCGCTCCAGCTTGAGCCGGCCCTGGGGCAGGCCGGTCTCCGCCTCCGCCCGCTCAAGCAGCGGCTGGCCCAAGGCCTCGATCTGGCCGGCAATCCGCTCGAGCAGCGCGGCGGTCGCCTCGGCCGACTGGCCATCGCGTTCCTCGAAGGCCAGCGCGGCCATCTCGGCCGCTCGATTGACCTCCAGGGGCAGGGCTTCGCAGAACGGCGGCTCGAGCGCCTCGCCGGTCGCCGGATTCTCCGCCCGGAATGCCGCTTCTCCCAAGGACGATAGACTGCTGCCGATCAGGTTTTTTCCGTGCAACTGCATGACGCAGGCCTCCTCGAGATGGGAAAACGTTCAAGTTGTCACTACGTTACGGACCATCGCTCCGCACAACCGTATTGCTGAGCGTGCCGATCCGATCGATGCGCATGGCTAGTCGAGAACCACTTTGTCTTGGTACTTGGGCACAATCACGTTCCAGCCGCGATCGCGGCGGATCCGCTCGGCCAGCTCAAGGGAGCCCTGCTCCTCTCCATGGACCAGGAAGAGTTGCCGGGGAGGCGATGCGAAGGATTCGAGCCAGGCACAGAGTCCGCCGCGGTCGGCGTGGCCGGAAAACCCGTCAATCTGGGCGATCCGCGCGCGGACCGGGTACATGCTGCCGAGGATGCGGACCTCGGCGTTGCCATCGACGATCTTGCGCCCGAGCGTCCCCTGGGCCTGGTAACCCACGAAGAGGATCGTGGATTCCGGCCGGGTGATGTTGTGGCGCAAGTGGTGCTTGATTCGTCCGGCCGTGCACATGCCCGAAGTTGCCATGATGATCGAAGGGCGCGTAGCCTGGTGAATTTGTTTCGATTCCTCGACGGAACGGACCATCCTCGTCCCCGGAAACCGGAACAGCGACTCGCCCGAGTTGATCCGGCTCCATGCCTCGCCGTCGAAGCAATCGCGGTGGCGGCGGAAGACCTCGGTGATGTCGACGGCCATCGGGCTGTTCAGCACGACGTCGATTTGGGGGATCCTGCGGTCGCGGAGCAGGCGGCCGATGTGGTAGAGCAGTTCCTGGGCCCGCTCCAGCGCAAAGACGGGAATCACGATGTTGCCGCCGGCGGCGGCCGTCTCCCGGATCACCTCCGCCAGGCGCTGTTCGACGTCGGCCGGGCCGTTGTGGTCGCGGTTGCCGTAGGTCGATTCGAGAATGATGTAGTCGGCCTCCGAGAGGACGGCTGGATCGCGGATGATCGGCTTGCCGCGCTGCCCCAGATCGCCGGAGAAGAGGAACCGGCGCTGGACGCCGTTTTCAGAACAGACCACTTCGGCGATCGCCGAACCGAGGATATGCCCGGCGTCGTGGAAGCGGACGGAGACGCGGTCGTTGATCCGGCGGTCATGCCGGTAGGGCAGGGGCTGGAAATGGGGCAGCGTCCGCCGCACGTCCTCGCTGGTGGACAGCGGCACGACGGGGTGTTTGACCTTTCTGCCCTCCTTGCGGTGCCGCTTCCGCTTGTAGACGGCGTCTTCTTCCTGGATCCGCGCGGAGTCTTCGAGGATGATCTCGGCCAGCTCGCAGGTGGCGGGCGTGGCGAGGATTGGCGCCCTGAGCCCCTGGCGGACCATCCGCGGCAGCATGCCGCAGTGATCGACGTGGGCGTGGGTCAGCAGCACCGCGTCGATTCCGCCGAGGTTGATCGGCGGGTCTTCCCAGTTGCGATCGGTGAAATCGCGTTCCTGGTACATGCCGCAGTCAACGAGCAGCCGCGCGCCGCCGGCCTCGAGCAGGTGCTTGGAACCAGTGACTTGCCGGTTGGCGCCGAGAAATTGCAGTCTCACGAGATGCTCTCCAAACAAGGATCGGCTGGATGCCTAAGTGTACCGGATCGCATCCCTTTCAGACAGGTTGGAAAACACGTCTTCCCGCCCGCGGGGCGCGTCCCGGGCGGGAAAAGGGGGGGCCTTTCTGCCATTTTTACCGCCGGCGGGGATTGACGAGCGGGCCGGCCTCAAATAGGCTCGCTGTAGCATCAATCGGCGACATCCGCCGCGGGCCGGGTACGATTGCCCTGAGTCCGGGCAGGAGTTGCGGTGTTCGAGTTGCCTGAAAAAGCGCGAGACGGAAGGGCATTGCCATGCGACGACGGTGTTTTCTCGTTTCCCTCGCTGCCGGCATCGCCATCGGTGTTGCGGGCTGCGGCAGCGCGCCGAAAGAGGGCCCGGAGACGGTCAAAGTGACCGGAACGGTCACGCTCGACGGGGAGCCGTTGGCCGGGGCCTATGTTACGTTCAGCCCCAAGACGGCAGGTCCGCCGGCGTTTGGCGAAACCGACGGCCAGGGCAGATTCTCCCTCCAGACGTTCGAACCCGGCGATGGGGCGATTGCCGGAAAGTACCTGATCACGGTGACGAAGATGGCATCGCAGAGGACGATGGAGTTTGAAGACGAGGCGGCAAAGGAAGAGTACCTCAGGCAGCACGGCGACCAGGCGTCGCAGCCCAAGTTCGTCAACGAGATTCCCGACAAGTACTCCAACCGGAAGACATCCGGGCTGACAACCGAGATCAGCATGGGCACCAAGAACCATGTGGAGCTTGAGCTGAAGAGCAAGTGAACAGCGCCGGGCGGACCGCGCGGGAGACTCTTTTTCGGCGCAGGCGCTGCGGCACGTGCCGCAGCGCGGCAGTGCCGCCGGGCGAAACCGGCGGCCATCCCCCTGCATAAACAACACCGGGCCGCGCGCCCCCCCTGGCGCGGCCCTGTGGCTGCGACTTGACGTGTCGCTGCGTTTTCTCAACGGCTCAGAACTCGCGCAGCAGCTCTCCGCCCGCCCGCGAGCCCATTGCGCCCCAAACGCCGTAGGGGCTTGGCCCGGCGACCACCTCGGGCAGGGAGAGGTCTCCGGTGTTGATCTGGTCGGTGAACATCCGCACGGAGCCGTCGCCCATCAGCCCGTTGACGCCGCCGTCATGGTTGCTCGACGGGGTGAAGATGCCCCATTCCCACCAATCGAGCGTGGGGATGCAGCTCGGGGCGTTGGGAGGCAGGACGGTGGTGAAGCCGGTGAACACGGGCCGCCCGTCGCACCAGCGCTGGCCGCTCAAGGGGCGGGGGACGATGTCGCCGAGCAGGACCTGGTCGCGCCCCTTGGCCGCAAAGCAGCGGGTCGGATTGCCCTGGGGCAGCGCGCCGACGCCGGTTCCGCCGATATTGCCCCGGTCGCGCGCGATGCCGCTCTTGACGCGCACGTAGTTGGCGGTGGTGGCCACCAACCGCTCGGAGAACATGATCGTGTTGCTCGTCCCGTCGAGCAGGTCCTCGAAGCTCGTGTGGTTCATGAAACCGAAGCAGCCGCGGACCGACGGCGAAATCTGGTTCCCCCAGATCGTATCGCCGCGGCTCATCACGTAGTTGAGCCGGCCAAAGTCATTCACGTCCTTCTTCCAGCCTTCGCCGTCGGACGGGCAAAGGAATGCCGGAACGGGAATGTCCCAGAGCGGGTAATAGGGCTCGTCGGCATACTT
>JAMOAF010000280.1 GCA_023621895.1 Planctomycetota bacterium | reverse complement strand
GAAGATAACTCTTTGGCACAAATCCGTCAATCGGTTAAGGCGAGAGACCGCGAATGTGCCGTTTTCTTGAGAGGGGATATTGACCGCAAGTCCTGATACGGTAACAACATGTGCGACGAGAGGTCCATACGAGACGTCCGGATAGCGACTGCCCGAAATGAACGGCCGTCTGCCGCTCGCAGTTTGACAGAATCACGAAGAATCCCGTCTCGCCGTAGGGCATGCATGGCCGCTGCTCGTGCTCGATCTGGCGACAACACTCGCCGATTTGGGATCGAATCTGGACGAACCGCTCCTGGCCGTGGATCTTCGCCGCCATCACGCGATGGACGAGATCCAGAATCCGCGTCTTCATGTCATATTCGTCCTTTGCCAGCGGCGTCAGGACGACCCACCTCCGGACCTCGGGACGCTGGGCCGATTCCAGATAGACCGGCAGTTCGTGCTGCGTGAGCGGCGTCTCGCTGGACAGCGCCACGAATGTCCACGGACCGTTCTTGGCCGGCGGCCTCCCCCTACGATTACCGCAAGGCGGAGCTGATCGACGGCAAGAATCCGGCGCCGGCGTCGCAAAGGAACTTCGCGCCGAAGCCGAGCAGTGCCAGACCGCACGCCGCGGAGACAAACTGCTGGCCCTTCTGGCCGAAGACCTGCGAGCCCTTGCAGCCCGCCTGGGAAAGGACCTCCAGCCAGCCAAGGTCGCAGGCCCAGTGGATCAGGGCGAAGAGCACCAGGGCCGAGAGGCCGAACTCGATGGCCTGGGTGGTGAGCGTCAACCCCACCGTGGCCCCCCAGACCCAGAAGTAGGGACTTGTCGCAGTCAGCAGCGCGCCGGTCCAGAAAGGGCGCCGGCCGGCGTGCCCGGCCGTCTCTTGTCGCGATTGCCGAAGACTCAGCAGGAGCTGGAAGCCCATCAGCAGCAGGAAAGCTCCACCGGCCAGCCCGATGCCCGCCCGCAGGCGCGGGGATTCGAGGTAGGCGCCCAGGCCGATGACCAGAAGCACGATCGAAGGCAACTCGATCGCCATGTGCCCGATCGCGATCAACAGGCCGGCGTGGCGGCTGCGCACGCCGGCGGCCAGGGTTGCCGCGGTGATCGGGCCCGGCGCCAGCACGCCCGAGAGTGAGATACCGACCGCCGTGAGAATGAATTCGACCAAGATGCCTCTCGCCTTTCGCGTTTAAGTGCTTTTGGAAGACGATTATCAACTCCAGACGCGGCGGGTGGCAAGGGCGCGGCCGCGCAGCCGGCGGGTTTGCCTCGCCCGAACGGCCATGCTATGCTCCGGGCGCTGTTACATGGACTTGCCGTCCACGTTCGACATCGAGTGCCTGCGGGCGTGGAAACAGGATCAGCCCGAGGGAGGTTCCCATGCCGGATTCATCGCTACTGGTGCTGTTCGACGAAGTCCGCGGCAAGACGCTGCTGCTGCTTGAGGGTGTTTCCGAAGAAGAAGCCCGCTGGTCGCCGCCGGGTCTCCACAACCATATCCTGTGGCACGCCGGGCATAGCTTCGTCCTGGTCGAAACGCTGGCGACGGAGGCGCTGGGCGGCCAGCCCCAGATTCCGGACGGCTGGTTCGAGATGTTCAGTTGGCGGAGCGAGCCGGCTCGCGTCGCGCCGCAGCGCTGGCCGCCGCTCGCAAAGGTCGTGGCGCAGCTGAAGTCACAACATGCGCGCCTGCGGTCTCAAATCGCCCGGCTCGATCCGGAGCGACTCGCCAGCCCAATGCCCGCCCACCCCGGGCGCACCCGCGGCTATGCGATCGTGCATGGACTGCACGACGAGGCCTGCCATTCGGGCGAGATTTGGCTGTTGCGCAAGCTGCTGCGGCTAAATGAGTTTGCGTGATTCGCGGAAAATGCGGCTGTTATTCAGATAGCCGCGCGGGCTTGCCCCGCGCTTCGTTACGTACGGGTTGTGCCGCAGCGCAGGCGCGCCGCGGGGAAAGCCCACGCGGCTATCACGCTCTCATGAATTCCTCCCTAAAATCACGCAAGCTCATTTAGGGAGCGAGTCACCGCCCGGAGCGGCTGTAGATGGAATGAACTGCGTCCTGGCGAGAATCAGCCGCGCGAGCCGGGCAACGCACTGGCCAAGCAGGCCGGTTATGGCCGGCCGCCCCGCCCCGCGAGCAGATCGCCGAACTCCGCCAGCAGGCCGTACTTCTTTTGCCACGGCGTATACATCATCCCCTGGAACTTGGGGATCGTCCGGCCGATGCCGAGCCAGGCGCGCACGTCGTCGAGATCATCGGCGTCGTAGTAGCAGGCGGCCAGGGTGCGAAAGCCCTTGTCGGAAAAGAACCGCAGGCTCTCCTCTCGCGGCGCACCTCCCCAAACGGCCATCACGAGGTCTTTCGGCACGTGATCCCAGACGCCGGTGAAGTCGCCGTTGACCAGGTAGTAGTCGCCGTGGGCGTTGTGGCCCGGGTCGAGCATGTCAGACCAGATGTAGATTTCCGCGCCCGGCATGTGGCGGCGGAGAATCTCGGTCTGCCGGGTGACGCACTCACCGAGAAGCTCGCCCATGTTGCGGCCGCGGCAGGCCTGGCAAGTGCCCCCCATGCGGATTTCGTCCATGTTGAGAAAGACCCGCCGCGGGCGGAGTCGCTCGGCCAATAGGGCGGCTTCGTGGTCGAAAATCTCGTAGAGTTCCGGCTCGGCCATGCAAACCGTCACCTGCCCATCGTTGATCGCCAGCGAGTGATACCAGCTCACGTTCAGCCGCTGGCCGTCGCGGATTCGCCCGCCCGGCAGGATTTGCAGCAAGGGGGCCGGGCGGTCGACGCGGTAGGGGCTGTACTGGGGGTCTTCAAGCGGGGCGAAATCGCTCCCCTCGGCGTAGGTCACCGCGCCATCCCCGCTGCGGACGACGACCGGCGTTCCCGGCCGGCGGAGGACGTTGAGCGGACCGATTTCCTCCAGCGACCAGTCATCGAGCCAGAGCCGCCCGGCCCGGCCGCCCCACGTGCCGGCGTAGAGGCGGACGGAGTCGAGATCGAAGCTGTTGAAGACCATCGTCAGTTTTCGCCAATCGGAGGTGGGCTCCAAGTTGAACGAGCGGGGCGCCAGCGCCCGGTTGCCGGCCAGCACCTGGACCTTGAATGCATTGGCCGGTTCCAGTCCCTCGGTCTTGACCCAGAGCGTGATCCGGTAGCAGCGATGCGGCTGGAGCCGGACCTCCTGCATCACCCGGCCGTGGCCAGCCTTGTTGGCGGTGAAGTTTTCGAAACGCAGCGAGGCCCTGCCCTCGTGCTTGACCAGGGAATCGACGAAGCTGACTTCGCCGGGCTGGTCGTGGAAGCGGTACCCGGCGAGCTTGTTGCCCGAGAAGTCCTCAAAGCCGCCGTTGACCAGCCCGATCGACTCGTCGGGCACGAGCCGGGCCGTGCCCCCTTCCACGAGAAACGGGGCGTCCCTGACCGGCAGCCCTGCGGCCAGGTAACGGTTGTGCGCCAAGGCGGCCCCTCCGTAGCCGACGGAAAAGATTGCCGGGATCAGCTCCAGCTTGTTGCTATGGCAGGCGGCCTGGACCTGTTCGAGGCGGCGGAAATAGTCGGGCGCCCTCTTGCAGAGCGTATCCAGCCCCAGCGACATCACCGCGCCGTTGAGCCCGTGCTGGGAGGCCGTCTCCAGAACCTCGGAAATCTCCGCCACGTCGCTGTCGCGGTTGAGGTTCCAGCCGAAGACCCAAACCAGGCGCTCCGGGCACGGCTCCGCGCCATGCAAGAGCGCCGCCGACCCGAGGGCCGCCAGCGCGGCGAAGAGGCCGATCGTGCAGCGCCGGATCAACTTCTCTAAGCACCGGCTCCGAGGCGCAAATTCGCCCCGCAGTTCAGTGCGGCGCGGCTTCATCAAGAACAGGTCGAACCAAGTCGTCATGGCGAATCCCTCGTTTTCGGGCGATCGAGACCAGCGCCCCGTCCATGCCCGCACCCCGGGGAGAGCAGGCGCAACGGATGCTGGAACCGGTTGTGGAATCGGCGGGAAAGGCGATGCCGAAGCGCAGGCATCGCTGGAGCACTCATTCTATCCCCTTCGGAACAGGGATGATAGAATTACGGGCGGCTGGAAGTGCCTCAGGCGGCAGAACGACAAACACGTTGGGGAGTTCGCCTATGATTGCGGCACGGGATTTCAAGAAAGGCGTGGTGATCACGCTCGACGGGTCGCACTGGTTCGTGGAGGACTACCACACCCAGAAGACGGCCCAGCGGCGGCCGGTGCTCCATGTCCGGCTGCGGAACATGAAAACCAGGCACATCGTCGACCGGACTTTCGACGAGGCCGACCAGTTCGCTCAGCCGGAACTACTGTCCCGGGCCCACCAGTACCTCTACCGCGACAAGTCCGACCACCTGTTCATGGATTCGGAGACCTTCGACCAGGTGCCCGTCCCGGCCGAGCTGATCGGCAACGGGAAGTGGTTGCTCAAGGAGGGGGCCGAGCTGGTCATCCGGTTCGTCGATGGAGCGGTCGCCGAGGTGGTCTTTCCGCCGAACTTCGTGGACGAGGTGGTCGATACGGCGGAGCCTTCATCCGGCGCTCATGCGAGCAACGTGATGAAAGACGCGGGACTGGCCTGCGGCCTGGTCGTCAAAGTGCCGCTGTTCATCAAACGCGGCGACTATCTCAAAGTTGACACGGAAACGCACAAGTACCTCGGCAAGGAAGCGGTTCGGAAGTGAGATGAGGGGGAACCGGACCGCCGAGACGCGGAGGCGCAGAGGATGGTCAAGGAATTGGTGTCTCCGCCGCTTGCCCGGTGGCCCAGTCGAGGGCCACCAGCCGCCGGCCGCAGGTGAAGACGGCCGTGCTGCCTTTACTTTCGAATTTGACTTGCCTGGGCGGATTCTCAGACCCGCTCCAGGAGAGGGCCACGGCGTTGCGCCACTCGCGGGCCTTGCGGACCAGGCGAACCGTGAACATCGTCTGCCCCTTCTCGCCCTGCCGGCCTTCCACCTCAAGCGGAGCCGCCTCGACTTGCACCGCTTCGGCAGTCAACGGCTCGATGCGGAGCGTCGCCGCCTTGCCAGCGCAGAGGTACGCCTCTCCTTCGCGCCGGCAGTCTTGCGATTCGGGATGAAACCTCAACTCCAGCTCGCGCGGCGAGGTCGTGCGGATCTCGTCAGCCACGATAACGACGTCGGGCTTGAGAAACAGCAGGTGCCGCCGGTACGACTCGATCGCCAGGTCCGCCGGATAGGCCGCCGCGGCCTCGCCCACGATGTGGTCGACCGCGGGCGTGCTTGCCGCGCGGAGGATTCGCGGCCGCGATTTCACCGCCAGCGGCCGGCTGCCGTCGAACCACTGCTTGCCCTCGCCCAACTGCCCCCGCCCGTCGACCAGCAGCGTGTTGTGCTGCCCGGTCCACTTGGCGCGATAGCCGTCGTCGCGGATCAGCCATTCGCCGGCGCCGAAGAGGATGAAATGATTCGCGTCGGGGTGCACGTGCCCGCCGCCGGGGTCGTAGGAAAACTCCTCGACCGCTTTGTGTCCGAGGAAGGGACCGCACTTCAACACGGCGAGCGATTCGGCGCCCGACCAGTCGGTTCGCGCGCTGACGATCCCCAGGTCGTCGAAGTGGCGGAGCGTCGGCAAGTCGTCGGGCGGAGCGGGATTGACCGCCGGGTCGTACCACACGAGATTCAGCCACGATGCGCCGGGCGCGGCGATATCCGCCCGATCGACCTGGTCGGCCAGCCACTGGGCGTGCCCATCGCGATACTCGCGCGCAAGGCCGCGGAGCAGATAGTCGGGGCCGTACCAGTGCGACCTCGGGCAGTCGGCGATATCGACGATCGAATTGGACCGCGTCCACGCCTGCCGCGGCAGGCTGAGATAGAGCGGGTACGCGGCCGTCTGCCGCCACCAGGGGTGCTGGTAGAGGTCCACGCCGAGCAGCTCGCGGGCGAGGTGCATGAACTTGAGGAGGTATTC
>JAMOAF010000189.1 GCA_023621895.1 Planctomycetota bacterium | reverse complement strand
GGCGCGGCTGCTTCGCGGTGGTGTTGCCCGGCCTCGCCAATCGCGGTAAGCTATCTGGTTACCCGCGGCAGCCAGAGGGATTCTTCTGCCGAGATTGCTCCCACCAGAAAGGAGTCACGGAGTGTTTGTAGCGGCGTCGACTCGTTGCTTTTCGAATCTGCCGTTGGATGAGGCTTTGCAGCGCCTGGTCGATCTGGAATACACGGCGGTGGAAATCTGCGTTCACGAATCGGGCGGGCACCTGAAACCATCCGAGGTGGCCGGCGATCTCGAACGCGCCGTGCAGATCTGCCGGAAGACGCAGCGGCTGACCCCGATCGCCTATTCCGTCGACATCGAAACGGACAACGAGTCGGAGTATTACCAACAGTTTCAGGCCTGCTGCCGATTGGCCAAGGCGACGAAAGTCGTCACCATCTCCGTCCGATCCGCGGAGTTGGGCACCCCGTTCAATGCCGAGATCGAACGGCTCCGGGAATTGGTCCGCCTTGCCGCCATCGAGAGCGCCGTGGTCGGGCTGGTCACCGAAACCGGGCGGATGACGCAAGACCCCGCCACGGCGGCGGTCTTCTGCAACAACGTCAAGGGGCTTGCGTTGACGCTCGATCCGAGCCACTACATCTATGGACCCCACCAGGGTGGCCCCTACGAGCCGGTGATGAAACACGTCTGCCACGTGCGCCTCCGCGACACCACCAAGGAAAAGTTCCAGGTGCGGGTCGGCCAGGGGCAGATCGAGTACGGGCGCCTTGTCACACAACTGGCGATGGTTCAATACAATCGCGCCCTGTGTGTCGATATCGAGCCCATGTCCGAGGTTGATCAGAATGCCGAATTGCGCAAGGTTCGCCTGCTGTTGGAGAGCCTGCTCTAGCGGTTTGCAGCCGCCACAAGGATCAGACTGCGATGTGCGGACGATTTACGCTGCGGACTCCCATCCATCTGCTGGCCGAGCAGTTCGCGGCGATTCTCGACGCCACGCTCGAGACGCGGTTCAACATCGGGCCCTCCCAGTTTGTGGCCGTTGTCCGCGCGCGGCCGGAGAGCGTACCCCCCCAGCGGCACCTGGTGGCGCTCCGCTGGGGCTTGATCCCAAGCTGGGCCAAGGAGCCGTCCATCGGCAATCGGTTGATCAACGCGCGTGCCGAGACGGTTGCGGAGAAACCGGCCTTCCGCGCGGCCTTCCGGCGGCGGCGCTGCCTTTTGCCGGCCGACGGTTTTTTTGAATGGCAGCGCCGCGGCGAGGGCAAGCAGCCTTACTACATCCAGATGGCCGACGAGCGCCCTTTCGCCTTTGCCGGCCTCTGGGATGCGTGGGAGGGAGCCGGCCACGACTTCGTCGAATCGTGCACGATCGTGACCACCTCGGCCAACCAGATCATCGCGCCGATCCACGACCGCATGCCGGTTATCCTGGCGGAGGAATCGTACCAGGCCTGGCTCGATCCGGCGGGCGCCGATCTGAAAGAGTTGAAAAGCCTGTTGGTCCCGTTCGATACGCTGCGGATGAAGGTCCACCCCGTGAGCCGATACGTCAATCGGCCCGGCAACGAGGGCCCCGAATGCATCGCGCCGCTCGCGCTTTGACTTGAAGACGCCGACCTCAAGACAATAAGGATTCGCCAGCGATGCGACGTGGCAAGATGTTTCTCGGACTGGGCCTGGCGGCGGTCATCCTGTTCGCCCGCGGCCTCCCGGCGGCCCAGCGGCCCAACGTTCTGTTCATTCTTACCGATGACCAGCGATGGGACTGCGTCAGCCTGAATCCCAAATCGGTGATTGCCACGCCCGGCACGGACCGGTTGGGTCGCGAAGGCGTTTACTTTCCCAACCATTTCTGCACGACTTCGCTCTGCTCGCCGAGCCGAGCCTCGATCCTCTCTGGGCTCTATGCCCACGCGCACGGCGTCTCCGACAACTTCACCGAGTATCCCGGCGACATGCCCACCTGGCCGCGCGTCCTTCAGAAAGCCGGCTACGAGACGGCCTACGTCGGCAAGTACCACATGGGCGAGGACAACGACCAGGTCCGCGGCGGCTTCGATTATTTCGTGACCCACAGGGGGCAGGGAAAGTACTTCGACACCGAGTTCCGCTTCAACGGGGGGGAGCGCCGCATCGTCAAGGGGTATTACACCACCGTCGTGACGCGGATCGCCAAGGAGTGGATCGCCGGGCGCGGCGGCAAGCGTCCCTGGGCCCTGATCCTCGGGCACAAGGCGCCCCACAGCTTCTACGAGCCGGAGCCCAAGTACGCGCACGCCTTTGACCACGTCAACATTCCCTATCCGGCCAGCGCTTTCCTGCTCGACGACAACGACGCCTGGTACAAGGATCGGCTGGACACCTGGCACGGCATTTACGGCCCGCTGTTCGATTACCGCAAGACCTGGCCCGATCGGTCGCCCGGCGGCGTCAAGGATTTCGCCGCCATGGTCCGCGGCTACTGGGGCACGCTCCTCTCGGTCGACGACAGCGTGGCCGACCTCTACCGGTTGCTTGCGGAAAACGGCCAGCTCGACAACACGCTGATCATCTTCACCTCGGACAACGGCCTCCTGAGCGGCGAACACGGGATGATCGACAAGCGGACGGCCCACGAACCGAGCATCCGCATCCCCCTGGTGGTCCGTTACCCGGGATTGACGCCGCCCGACAAGCCGCGGATCGTCTCGCAGATGACGCTCACCGTCGACCTGGCGGCGAGCATCCTCGACATCTGCGGGGCGGCGCCGCTGGAGAGGACGCACGGCCGCTCGTGGAAGAGGCTGGCGATGGGCCAGGCAGACCCCGGCTGGCGGACGAGCTTTCTGTATCACTACAACTACGAGAAGCAGTTCCCCTACACGCCGAACGTTCGGGCGGTTCGCACCAAGGAGTGGAAATACATCCGCTATCCCCACGGCGACGGCGGCCCCGATCGCCACAAGGCCGACCTGTTTCACCTCTCGGCCGATCCCGGCGAGGCGACCAACCTCTGCGGCGATCCCCGCTACGCGGGCAAGGTTGCCGAACTGGACGCCGAACTGAATCGCCTGATCGCGGAGACGGGCGCCGCGCCGGACGCGATGCCGATCGATGAAGGAGTGAAGAAGGAGCTGCCGGACGCGAAGATCCGCTGACCCGCCTTCCGCGCGGCCGATCCGCCCCTTCAACGCGCCCCGGCCGAGAGAATCACGTCCACCAGCCGCGAGCGGATTTGCTGGATGCGGGTGGCGCTTTCGATCTTTTTGCCGGCAACGTCCGCCACGTAGAACACGTCGACGACCTGGTCGAGGTAGGTGCCGATCTTCGCCCTGGCGACGGACAGGTCCATTTCGAACAGGGTCCGCGCGATCGCGTAAAGGAGGCCGGGCCGGTCGGCGGCAAAGATGTCGAGGATCGTGAACCGATCGGAGGTGGTGTTGTCGACCTCGATGCGGGTCTGGGCGACGCGCATCTTGGGTTGGCGGTGTGCACCGACGATCCAGGTCTTTCGGAACGACGGCGACCAGCCCGATCGGCACTCGAGCGATTCGACCAGCGCGCGGCGGATTTGCTCAAACCGCTCCGGCGGCGGCTGGCCGGCGTAGTCGGGGTCGACGACGAGGAAATGGTCGAGCACCAGGCCGCCGGCGAGCGTGTTGATCTCCGCCGAGAGGATTTGCAGCCCCTTCGACGAGATGGCGCCGGTGAGCCGGTGGAAGATGCCCGGGGCGACCTGCTCGCCGGTGGCGATGGAAAGCCGGGCGGTTTTCGTCTCGTGATGGTAGGCGCAGTGGACGGCGGCCGGATTCTGGCCGAGCGAATCGAGGAGCGCCAGGTCCGCCGCGGTCTCTTCCAGGGGATGGTCGCGGAGCATGCCCGCTGGGAGGCTGTCGACGACCGGGGCAAGCGCTTCGTGCCCGGCGCCGGCGAGGAGTGCAACTAGCGCGCGGCGGCGCTCGCCGAGCTGCTCGTCGCCGCCCTGTCCCGTCTCACCCGACAGGTGGCGATTCGCGCGCCGGTAGAGGTCCGTGAGCACGTCTTCCTTCCAACTGTCCCAGACGCCGGGCCCGACCGCGCCGAGGTCGGCGCCGGTCATCACGAAGAGCATTCTGAGGCGTTCGGGCGAGCCGGCGTCGACGGCAAACCGCACGAGCACCTGCTCGTCGCTCATATCGCGGCGGAAGGCCAGGTGATTCATGATCAGATGTTTGCCGACGAGGAATTCCAGGGTCTCAGCCTCTTCCGGCGATAGCCCGAGAAGCCTCGCGGTCTCCCGCGCCAGCCGCGCGCCGACCTGGCTGTGGTCGTCGGCATATCCCTTGCCCAGGTCGTGGAGCAGAAGCGCCAGGTGGAGGAGGTGTTTCCGCCCTGTCTCCCGATAGGCCTGGCCGAGGGCGCCGGCGTGCCGCTGGAAGCCCGTCGCCATGTCGACCGCGCGAAAGCAATGCTCATCAACCGTGTACTTGTGGTATTGGTTGAATTGCAGAAGGCTCCGGGCATGTTCGAAGGCCGGAATGAACCGCTCCAGCAGGCGGACTTCGTGGAGCAAGCGGAGGAGGTCGCCAAGCCGAGCGGGATGCCCGACGAGGGAGAAGAAGTGCCGCATCGCCCCGGGCGAGATGTCTTCGGGCAGCCGCGCGGCATTGCGGCGGACGATTTCCCAGGTGTCCGGCTCGATCGGCTTGTCGTAGAGATTGGCCAGATCGACAAGCTGCATGACGGCTTCCATCTGGCGGGCCAGCCGCCGCCGCCCGTGCACGCCAGCGGCGATCATCGCCGGGCCGGTGTAGAATCCCCCGCCCGCACGGCGCCCGAAAAGCAGGGTCGTCAGCGCCGCGCGGCGGGGAGAGCATCGGGCCTTGGAAAGGAACCGCGCGACGATCTGGCTGACGGCTTCCGTCCGCCGGAAGTGGTCGCGCATGAACTGCTCGACCGGGAGCATCCCGGCGCTCGCCTGGTAGCCGCGGATAGCGGCGATCCGGAGCTGCTCGCTCCGCGATAGCACGTCGCCGGGTCTGCCCGCATGAAAGTGCATTTCATTGCGGAGCCGGAGCAGGTATTCAGCCGTTTCCGCCAGTTCGCGGAAGTCTTCCGGAGAGAGGTGCCCGAGCCGGACCAGCTCGGCTGGCTCGGAGAATCCATAGCGGATTTTGCCTAGCCAGCGGAGCAGGTGGACGTCGCGCAGGCCGCCCCGAGATCGCTTGATGTTCGGTTCGAGCGTGTAAACCGTCTCGCCGTAGCGGGCGCGTTCCCGGGCGCGCTCGGTTTCGGCGGCCGCCACGAGCCTCCGCGCGTTGCGGCGGAGCCGGCGGTTGAACCCGGCCCAATAGTCGTCGAAAAGCGGGCGGCTGCCGGAGAGGAGCCGCGATTCAATCAGCGACGTGCAGACCTGGGCGTCTTCGCAGGCCAGCCGCCAGGCCTCCTCCGGGGTCCGCAGGCTGTGCCCGACGACCAGGCCGGCATCGAAGATGTCGCGAAAGAGTCGTTCAGCCAACGGCCTGGCGGCGTCCATCAACCGGCTCGGGCAGAGAACCATCAGGTCCACGTCGGAAAAGGGGCAGACCTCCCGCCGCCCATAGCCGCCGTGGGCGACAACCGCCAGCCGTTCGACCGTGTCCGGCGGGCAAACAGAACGATCCGCGGACGCGTCGCCAACGAGTCTCAGGATCACCTCGTCTCGCAACTTGCTGGCGGCGCGGCAGAGAGCGGCGCCTGGCGTCCCCTCCTGATGGGATCGCTGCAACTCCTGGCAGCCAACCGCGAGCCGTGTTCTTGCCTCGAGGATGTTGGGTCGGAGGCGGGACATGAGGCTTTGGGGGGATAGGAAGGTTCGCTTCCCCTGGTTCTCAAGCTCCGGCTTGGGAACCAGAATCAATGCAGTTGGGCTACGGAATCTCACCTGGTTCCCAAGCTCCAGCTTGGGAACCAGAATCAATGCAGTTGGGCTACGGAATCTCACCTGGTTCCCAAGCTCCAGCTT
>JAMOAF010000319.1 GCA_023621895.1 Planctomycetota bacterium | reverse complement strand
ACGGCGTTCTCGACCACCGCCGTTGCGGTCGCCGGCTCGCTCCACGCCGCGTCGTTGTCCTGCGCTCGGGCGGAGAAGCTCTGCTCGCCGAGCGGCCAGCCAGCGGTTCCCAGGGTGATCGCCCATCCGTCGCTGCCGTCTTCATCGACGCCCAACAGCACCTCGCCGCGGTAGAACTCCACCCGGGCGACCGTGCCGTCCGGGTCGCTCACGCCACCGGCCGCGAGCGTGATCTCGCCCGGTCGCGTGATCGGGCTGGGCGTGGCGGAGAGACTGACCAGGAGCGGAACGGCGTTGGGAAGCGGGTCGGCGATGTTGACCGTCAAGAGGATCGTGCCCTGGTATTTCGGATCGATGCTGAACAAGTCGTGGGCGAGGTAATCCGCGTGCGGTCCTTCCGCCACGCCTTCGTCGATTGCGCTTGCGCGGACGGCTTGCGGCACATTCCAGTTGGCCGGTGTGAACTTGAGGAAGGCGTTGGCGGCGTGGGCATCGTCGACCGCCGCCACCTGCCCATTGGTGCTATCGAGGTAGATTGTCACATCATGCTTCGGCTGGCTGGTGAGCTTCAGCCAATACCGCACGTCGTCGCCTTCGACGACGCTGATCGACGCGATCGCGTTCTGGCCCAGCGGATCGCCGGTAATCGAGATTCCAGCAGTGTCGTTGTCGGTGATCGTCGCCGTCACCTGGGCGATCGGCAGCGAGGCCGGGTACATCGGATCGTTGATCGTGCCGGTAATCGCGTGGGTGATCCGGCCGCCGTGGGTCCCCTCGTCGACGTCGTCGTCCACGGCTCGCACCGAAATCGTCCGAGCTGCCGTGTCATTGAAGGTGAGGGTGAGCGTGGAGGCGAACGTCGCGCCGCCGTCGGCGCTGACCTCGGTCTGGGAATCGGCTGTCATCGTGATCTGGACGGCGCCGGTCGGGATCGTGGCCAAAGCGATCTGGTAGGCGTCGGTCGCACCGCCCTCGGCCAGTTGCGTGCCGCCCGCCGTCTCCGTAATCAGCACGCCGCCCAAGTCGTCGTCGATGATCTGGACAGTGAGCAGGTTCTGGCCCACGATCGGTTCCAGGAGATTGCCCAGATCAAGAAGGGTATGGACGAGTTGGGTCTGGTGCGGCCCCTCCCGCAATGTGTCGTCGACGGCGGTCAGCCGGACCGGCTGGGGCTGGCTCCAATTTCCGGAGGAGAACAGCCAGACGTTCTCGAACTCGTCTCCCATCGTGTTGTTGGGGTTGACGACTGTAGCCTGGCCCGCCGCCTCTTCGATGAGCACCCACATCTCGTTCGCGGCCGGTTCGGTGAGCTGTATCCAGTAGGTCGCCTGCTCCCCCTCGGCGACCTCGATCGAAGTGATCGCTTGCTGGCCTGCTTGATCGGCCGTCATCTTCACCACGCTGCGATTGTCGAGGATGCGGACGGTGACGTCTCGCACCGGCATGTTGTTGTAGTCCGGATCGGCGCTGGCCACCGTGTG
This sequence comes from Planctomycetota bacterium, assembly GCA_023621895.1. GTDB lineage: Bacteria > Planctomycetota > Planctomycetia > Pirellulales > Thermoguttaceae > JAAYCB01. The sequence continues at coordinate 4,477 of JAMOAF010000319.1, read as the reverse complement.
CCCGATCTGCCCGGTCTGCGGTCCCTCGATCAGGCCGTCGTCGACGGCCGCGACGGTGATTGTCCGCGCCGTCCTGTCGTTGAGCGAGAGGATGAGGGTCGAAGCGAATGTCGCCCCCCCGTCGGCGCTGACCAGGGTGCGGGGGTCGGCCGTGATCGTGATCTCGACCGGCGCGAGTGGCACCGTCTCCAGCGCGAGCGTGTACGTGTCGGTCGACACTCCCTTGAAGACCTCCGTGGAACGAGCCGTCTCCTGGAGCCGGATTCCCGGCCCGGGCATGACGACCTGGTCGACCGCTGGATTCAGGTCGAAGTAGATCGTGCCCGATTGCTGCGGCATTGACCCGTCATAAAGACCCCAGTCGCGAAAATCGAGGTGCACCTGGTCGATGTACCCGTCGGGCATGCCGGGAGTGAAGAACGAATAGAACCAGCCGCTTGTCAGCAGGTCGGAACCGAAGACGCCGTCGAGCGGGGCTTCTCCTTCCGCGACCTCGATGTCGAGGACGAGCCACTGGAGATCGGTCCAGACCAGCTCCACCACCTCGCCGCTGGAAACCTGGGTGACGGGAACGCGGATCTCGTCGATCGCGAAGACGGGGACGCTCGTCTGGCCGCCGACTCCTCCGATCGTCTCGGACCCCAGGTACGCGCTGTCGTTCTGGTCAAGCAGCCCGTCGCCGTTGCTGTCCAGGCCGATGGCCATCGCCAGGTGCTGCGAAATCAGGCTGATCTGGGCCCCGGTGTCGAAGAGAAACGTCCCCTCCGCCCCGACGCCGTTTTGTGTCGGGATGGCGGTCAGGAACGGGATGTCGGCCCAGACGGGCGGCTCGCCGGAGACGAGATAATCCACCGGATCGAATGCCAGCCGATTGTCGACCGAGAGGGCGTAGCGATGGGCTTCGCCAGCGGGCAGCTCGTCCGAGAACGCCACCTTCATGTAGAGGTCGTCCAGGCCGACACCGCCGCCGGACCATCCTCTCATATCCATCGATGTGACGCGCTGGGCCATCGCCGGCATGCCCACCAGCCCCCAAGGCCCGAACATGCTGAAGTCGTTGTCGGCATCGGAGAGGATCCGCGTATCGAGGAGCGTGTTGCGGATTCCGCTGGTGCCGGCGAAATCGAAACGGTACGACGCGGATACGTCCATCGGGTGGTCGCCGCCCACGCCAACCTCGACGAACTCCCCTTCCGTCTGGTACGCGAGCGGCGGCTGGATCATGTCGCTGACCGCCGTCGCCATCGCCAGGACGCTGTTGGCGCCCGTGTCGAGTAGAAACGTGTTGAAGACGCCAGGTCCCACGCTCTCCCATTGCTCGATCGCCGGGTCGGGATTCACGTCGCTGAGCAATTCGACCGCCACGCGGGGCTGGTCGAGCGCTATGTTGTCCGAAGGTCCCAATTCGATCGCCCCTACCGAAAGCAGGGCGCGTATCTCAAGTGGCTCCAGAGCGGGACGGCGGAACCCGTTGGTGACTGTCGCACGACGACGTTGGCGCTTGAAAAACCGCACGAGACCATCCTCCTCAGACTGAGACCGCCCCTGCCCACGGGCCCACTCAAAGAAACAAACCAGCCCTATGCAAGGCAACCGATAACAGTTCGCGCGTAATATGAATCCGTGGCGAAATAGCCAAGAAGAGAAACCACTTGTGAAATCCAGTCTACTCGTCTTCTTGTCGACGCGTCAACCATTTGTCACGGTTCGACTATTTGTCACGGGTCGACTTGCAGTTCGCCGCGGAGACCGCCAAAAGGCAAGACATCAATTCGCAAGCCCGAAGCGGGAACCAGGCGCGCAATCTGGCGCAGCAGTGCCGACTTCTGGGACTTGCATCTCGTAAATCTGACCCCGCTCATTCCCCCCATTGGAGCACCTCCGAAAAGACCCCAGGAGGCACGCGGGCAGCGCCGGGGATCAAGAGTCGGCGGCCGACTTGTGCCGATCGCCTCTTGCTCCGCGTCTCCCGGCGCCGAATGCCCGGCAAGCGGACGGGACCGAAACGAGCGCTCCGCTACCGCACCGGCACCACGATCTCGGCCGGCTCGGTAGCGGCGGGAAGGGTGATCTGGGCGGAGCCCTCGCGGAATTTGTTCAGCGCGATGCCCTTGGCCCGCAGCTTGTAGGAACCGTGGGGCACCTTCGAAAAGACGAAGCGGCCGGCCGAATCGGAGACCGCCTCCAGGCCGGTCCCCTCCAGTTGCACGGTGATCCCCGCGGCGGGCCGGTCAACAAGAACCACGGTTCCTCGGATCGTGCTGGTTGTCTTGTCCGCGGGCTCGGCCTGGCCCGCGGGAGGAGCGATCGAAACCTGCTGAAACTCGCTCCGCGAGAGGCCCACCCGGTCGGTCGCGCGAACCATCACCCGGTAGCGTCCCGGCTCGAGGTTCTCCGTCGGCAGACTTGTCGTCCACGACTCGGCCCCGCCGGGCTGCTGGAGCACCTTGGGCGATTCGTTCTCCTCGAAGTCCGAGGAACCATCCAGGTCGAACCCCACCTCGAGCTTTTCAACGCCGCTGAGGTCCTTCGTCTCGGCCGAGACGCTGATTGGGCTCCCCTTGGCCACCGGATGATCCGGCACGGTCACGCGGAGTTCCGGCGCAGCTCCGTCGAGGATCACCCGGACCGCGGCCTCCGCCGCCGAGCGATCGGTCGCGGGCGAGATCGTCCGCAACGACAACTGGGCGAGTATATCCACCGCGACATTCCGCAACCCGCCGGGGTCCAGCCGGGCGCGGAGATCGCCGACGCTGGCGGCGACTCGGAGCAGACCGCCCGGCTCAAGCTTGTCGAGGAAGATGTTTTCGCGGCGGTCTGACTCGAGCCGGACCGTCTTCTCGCCGGCCAGGAGGCGGTCTCCATTGGCGTCGATCCCCACTTCGACGTAGTCGCCCGGCTGCTGGAACGCGTCTTCGGGCGCGTCGACCTGCAATTCGACCAAGAGCTCGCTGAGCGGGGCGAGAAACGCAGCGCCCGGCTGCGGAGCGCGGATCGACACGGAGCGGACGGACCGTTCCCGTTCGATCCGCTGCCGATCCCGATCGCAGACCGCCTCATAAAGGAACGCCCGCCGGCAACCGTCGACGGTCAAGCGGATGGGGATTCTGCGCCCCGCGGCGGGCTCGACGATGGCGAATAAGTCGAGCGATTGGCCAGGATCCACAATTCTTCCCTGGTCATTCATTTCCGTGTTGGGGTCGAGGACCCCCGCGGTCTCCCATTTCACGCTGATCGGCTGGTCCGGACCCGTGGGCGGGAGGATGTCCCGGTCCGGCTGGCCGTCGCCGTCGATGTCCTTCGCCTGGACCGTGATCGAGACTCGCTGGCTCGTTGCCCGGTAGCTGACGATCGGATCGAGGTAGTCCTTCGGAAGCAGCGATGAAAAGGCGATCCAGCGCGTCCATTGCTTCTCCTGGGTCTCTCTTACCACGCAGAGGAGCCCCTGGGTGACATCGACCGGCTCGGCCGGCTTTGCGGCCGTCTCGCCGGCTTTCGGCGCCGCGCTCGGAATGGCGGGAGCGGGTTTCTCCGCCGGGAAAGGAATTGGCGCCGGCTTCTGGTCGGCGGCAAGTTCGAGATCGAGCGGGCCGGCCAGCGGCCGGCCGTTTTTCAGCCAATCAGCCAAACGCTGCTCGCGCTGTTCGGCACTGCGCGGGGGGCGAGCCGAATCGCCCGGGGGGCTCCCCAGCAAGGCGACGGAGACCTTCTTCGCCTTGCCCGACCGATTAACCAGCTCGAGTCGGAACTGCGTCGTGCGATTCGGGAACGGCCGCAGGCGGATCGCGTCCTCCTGGCCGGCCCTCTGGTCCACGGTCAGCCCGGTCCCCGCCACCAGCAGGTCGACCCGGTCGGGCGGCCGAACGGCAAGTTGGACGCGGTGCGTTTTTTCCGTTTGGCCTGAAGTCAAACGGACGACCAGGTCGGCCGTTTCCCAGGAGGGTTGCTCCACCGCCGATCGCACCCGAAACCGGACATTCTTGAGTTGTTCTTCTGCCGGAACGGGCATCGGCCGGCCTGGCGCGATGGCGCCCGGCTTATCGAGGCCTTCGACGGCCAGCAGGTTCTCGTCGTACTCGAGCGAAAGGCTCGCGCCGCCCGGCTCGGCCCCCGCGGCGCGCAGGGCGACGGAGAACTCCGTCCACAGCGTCGAATCGATCTCGAGCCGCTCCGGCCCGGTCAACTCGAGCTGCTGCCGCGGCAAGCGGAAATCCGTCGGCAGGATCGAGTAGTCGCAGGCGGCGGCGGGGACCCGTACCGTGTCGCGAGCATCGACCGCGCGGAGCAGCAGTTCCACGCGTCCGTGCGCCGCGGCGTCGGATGAGCTGATTTCCTCGCGAATTCTCCCCGGCAGGGAACGATAGAATTCGGCCAGTCTGCCGCCGAGCTTCCGATAGGCTTCCCACAGGTTCGCTTCGTCGATCTGGCCCTGCGATGCAGACAGAGATCGAAGAGCGGCGAGTTCGTCCGCCAACAC